>NZ_CEXLVS010000171.1:0-9118 GCF_982684285.1 Salinicola sp.
GCCAACCGGCACCCAGCGTCGTCGGACATTCACTGGCAGCGCTTTTCCGTCGCCTACGACTATCCCGTGGCCTTCACCCGGGAAATCTTCTCTCCCGACAACGCCCTGCTGGCCGATGTCATCTCGCGCCGCGAACCCCGCAAGAACCACCGCTGCCTGATCTACGTCGATGCCGGCATTGCCGCCACCTGGCCGGACCTGAACCGGCGTATCGATGCCTACTTCGCCGCCCACGCCAGCCGCATGACCCTGCTGGCGGCGCCCATCACCGTGCCGGGCGGGGAGTCCGTGAAGGCCAACCTGGAGACGATCGACGGCGTGCTGGAAGAGATCCGGCACTACGGCGTCGATCGTCACGCCTACGTCATCGTCATCGGCGGCGGCGCGGTGCTGGATGCGCTGGGGCTCGCCGCCGCCATGGGCCATCGCGGCGTCCGCCTGATCCGGCTACCCACCACGGTGCTGGCGCAGAACGACAGCGGCGTCGGGGTCAAGAATGCCGTCAACTTCAAGGGCTACAAGAACTTCATCGGCACCTTCGCCCCGCCCTGGGCGGTGCTCAACGACTTCGACTTCCTGAGCACGCTCTCGCGCCGCGACCGGCTGGCCGGTATCTCCGAAGCGATCAAGGTGGCGCTGATCCGCGATGGTGCCTTCTTCGACTGGCTGGAAGCCAACGCCGATTCGCTGGCCGAGTTCGACCCGCGCACCGAGGAAGCGATGATCCGCCGCAGCGCCGAGCTGCACATGCGCCAGATCGGCCGTGGCGGCGACCCGTTCGAACAGGGTTCGTCACGCCCGCTGGATTACGGCCACTGGGCGGCCCACAAGCTCGAGGCCCTGACCCACCACGGCATCGGCCACGGCGAGGCCGTCGCCATCGGCATCGCCCTGGACACGCGCTACTCCGTGCTGACAGGCCTGCTGCCCGCCGGCGCCGAGTGGCGCGTCGTGTGGCTGTTGAAGCGCCTGGGCTTGCCGGTCTTCCACACCCAATTGATGGAGCTCGGCGACGACGGTCGTCTTGCCATCATGGCGGGGCTCCGGGAGTTTCAGCAGCACCTCGGCGGCGAGCTGACGATCACGCTGCTGGCCGGGTTGGGGCGTGGACACGACCTCCACGAGATCGATGAAACCACCATGACAGCCGCGATCGACTGGCTGCGCGAAGAGGCAAACCACCATGCAGCTGCCTGATGATCTGGGTCAACTGACCTACTGTCTCAACATCCACCCGACTCAGACCTGGGAAGCGGTGCGCGAGGCGCTGCTCGGGCCGGTCAAGCGAGTGCGGGAAACCGTCTGCCCCGAGGCGACCTTCGGCGTGGGTCTGCGCCTGTCTGCCCAGGCGCTGGAGGAGCTCCGCGCCCCCGGCGCACGGGCCGAACTCAAGGAGATCCTCGCGCGGGAGAACTATCGCGTGGTGACCATGAACGGCTTCCCGTTCGGTCCCTTCCATGGCATCCCGGTCAAGCAAGCCGTCTACCAACCCGACTGGAAGCAGCGCGCCCGGCTCGACTACACCTGCTGGCTCGCCGACCTGATGGCGGAACTGGGCACCGCCGGCGACACCCTGAGCCTGAGCACCGTACCCGGCACCTACAAGCCGTTGGCCGAAGGGGCTGCACCGGCGATGGCGGAAAACCTGCTCAAGGCGGCGGCCCACTGCGTCAAGCTCGCCCAGAAGACCCAGGTCACCATCGCCATCGCGCTGGAGCCCGAGCCCCACTGCTTCCTGGAGACCATCGCCGAAACGGTCGCGTTCTTCCGCGACCATCTCTATTCCGATACGGCCGCCAACCGTCTGAGCGAACTCAGCGGCCTGTCGCTCGACGAGGCGAGGGAGGCGCTGCCGCGGCATCTGGGTGTCTGCTACGACGTCTGCCACGCCGCGGTGGAATTCGAGGATCCGGCCGCCAGCATCGAGGCCCTGCGCACGGCAGCCATTCCGATCCACAAGCTGCAGCTGAGCGCCGCACTGCGCGTTCCACGGATCGACGCGGCGAAGCGCGACGCGCTGGCACCGTTCTGCGAGCGAACCTATCTGCATCAGGTCGTGGTCTCCAGCGCAGACGGACTGGTGCGATACGCGGACCTGCCCGAGGCGCTGGCCGACGACGCCAGAGCCGACGGCGAAGAGTGGCGCGTGCACTTCCACGTGCCGATCTTCGCGGACACGATAGCGCCGTTCGAGACCACCCAGTCGTTCCTTACCGACATCCTCGCCCTGCATCGCCAGCGACCGATCTCGCAGCACCTGGAAGTGGAGACCTACACATGGCAGGTATTACCGGAGACTCTGCGCACGGAGAGCGTGGAAGCGGCCATATCCCGCGAGCTGACCTGGGTCGCACGACAGCTGGCGTGACCACGGCGGGGCCGGCCAGGAAGCGTAGCGCCCGGATCTGGCTGGAGCTGGGGCGCGTTTCCAATCTCCCCACGGTCTGGAGCAACGTGCTGGCCGGCGGCGTGCTGGCGGGGGCCGGTGGTGCCGCGCTGTGGCATACCCCCGCGCTCTGGACGTCGCTGCTGGCATTGACGCTTTTCTATCTCGGCGGCATGTACCTCAACGACGCCTGCGATGCCGAGATCGATGCCCGCGAACGCGCCGATCGGCCCATCCCTCGGGGGGACGTCGACCGCCTGACCGTCACGCTGCTGGGCACCGCGATGCTGGCGTCGGGAAGCGGGCTGCTGTTCCTGAGCCATCCGCCCGCCGGAATCACCGGCCTGGCGCTGGTCGTCGCGATCCTGGGCTACGACTGGTGGCACAAGCGGATCGGCTGGAGCCCGCTGTTGATGGGTGCGTGCCGACTGTTGACCTACCTGACCGCCGCGCTGATGGTTGCCGACACCCTCGATGCGGCGGTGGTCTGGGGTGCCGTCGGCCTGGCCTGTCACGTCATCGGCCTGACCTACGCCGCCCGCCAGGAGGCCTACGATCGGCTGGGCGCCGCCTGGCCGTTGGCCGTGCTGGCGGTGCCGGTCGCGCTGATGCTGGCCGCCATGCTGACCGGTCCCGAACCGTCGCTGCTGGCGTTGATCCTGTGGCTGGGCTATCTGGTCTGGGGCGCGCGCTGCCTGCTGTGGCTATCCCGCCGCGCTGCGGGGGACGTACCGCGTGCCGTCGTCGGCCTGATCGCCGCGATTTCGCTCTATGACGCCACGCTGATGGCGGCCATGGGCGCCAGCGGGATGGCCTTGCTGGGTGCCCTGTCCTTCGCCGCGACGCTGGCATTGCAACGGGTGACGTCCGGGACCTGAATCGACACACGCCAACCGGTGGCGGACGCCGCCGGAGGCAGGACGATCTTCGCCAAACGGACCAGGCCGACCCCACATCATGGTGATGCGGGCCCGGCCTTTTTTTGCCGTACGTCAGGCGCTGGCGTTATCGACGGCGGTCCGGCGGTACGCCATATCCTCATCGTCGCCTTCGAAAACGTGAGCCAATACCAGCGCCTTGAAGTCCGTCGCCTCGACCGGCCCGGCGGGCAGCAGGCCAGCTTCCGACGAGATCACCAGCGGCCCCATGGAGGGATCGTCGGTCAGCCGCCCGTGGGCGCCCTTGACCAGCGCCGTGTCCTTGAGCGAGATGACGTCCAGCAGTTGACGCATGCCGAGCCGCCGCTTGGCGAGACGCCATCCCGCCGCCAGCTTGGGCGACTTCAGCGCGGGATCGAAGAACAGCTCCAGCGGGTCGTAGCCCGGCTTGCGATGGATGTCGACGGTGCGCGCATAGTCCGGGGCTCGGGCATCATCCAGCCAGTAGTAGTAGCTGAACCAGCGATCCGGTTGGGCGATCGCCACCAGCTCTCCCGCGTTGGGGTGGTCGAGCCCCTGCTCGCGCTTTTCGCGGTCGCCCCAGACCGCTTCCACGCCCTCCAGCCCTTCCAGCAGCGCCCTGATCTTCGGAATCTCTTCCGGATCGCGAACGTAGACATGGGCGACCTGATGATCCGCCACCGCGAAGGCTCGCGACGCCCCGGCGTCGAGCTGCTCCTGCTGCCGTTCCCGACGCACCGCGACCAAGCCGGCCTCACGCAGCGCGCGATTGATATGGACGGCCTCGCTAACCGGCGTGATCCCGTACTCGGAGACCACGATGACCCGACGCCCTTCCCGCTCGGCCGCGTCGATCAGTTCACCACACAGCGCATCGACCTCCTGGAGATCGCGCTGCAACTCGGGATGGGCAACATCCGGCCCCAGGCGCTGAAGGTTGTAGTCCAGATGCGGCAGATAGGTCAGGGTCAGGGTGGGATCGCGGGTTTCCATGACATGGCGCGTCGCATCGCTGATCCAACGACTCGACGAGATATCCGCCATTGGCCCCCAGAAGGTGAACAGCGGAAAGGTGCCCAGCCTGGCGTCGAGTTCGTCGTGGAGATCCGACGGATAGGTGTAATGATCGGGTAATTTACGGCCGTCGGCGGGATACATCGGCCGCGGCGTGGCACTCCAGTCGGCGCTCGAATACATGTTGTACCACCAGAACAGTTTGGCGCAGGTAAAGTCGGGATTCTTCCGTCTCCCCGCTTCCCAGATCTTCTCGCCCGCCATCAGGCGGTTGGACTGGCGCCAGAACCAGACCTCGGCAAGATCCCGGAAGTACCAGCCGTTGGCCACGGCGCCGTGCCGCCCTGGCGGCAAGCCGGTCAGCAACGTCGCTTGAACGCTGCAGGTCACCGCCGGTGTCACGGTGTTCAACGGCCGCAATCCGCCCCGTTCGGCGAGCCGTTTCAGGGCCGGCGTATGGTCACCGACCAGTTGGGGCGTCAGCCCGACCACGAGAATTACCAGGGTATTGTGCATGGCGCCGGCCTGCCGATTCGAGGATGAATTTTTGCCGTCGCGATCTCATCGCAACGTTCTGTAAAGACTCCATATCAGTTGGAATAACGACAGACAATCGGCGCGACGATCAACGCCCGATTTTGAGAAATTATCACGAGAAAAGTGAAGGTACCGACCCGCTATCGGGGCAAAAAAGTCATTCGATAAGTCCGTTTCAGCATTGGATCCTGAACCCTCGACTGGCCAGTTAATTGAGCTTGGGGATTCTTTTGGCGACCCGATAAAGTGGCTTCTGAAATCACTGGCCCGGAAATTTACATGTCCGTTACACCTTTGAAGCTACTGCGCGACTGGACCTGCCGTCAGGCCCCGGATCAAGCCCGTTGGCTCGTCGGGCAGTACGCCTCGCTGGGCCAGAGCGGCAACGAGAAGGATCTCCATCTATTTCTCGGCCTGGTGCCGCGACGACTCGGCAAGCAGGATCTGAGGCTCACTCCACAGGACCTGGCGATGGCGGACCAGGCTTATCCGGGCTGGAGTCCCGAGGGCTGGAGCCTCGATGGAGCGGCCCGCATCGCCGCCCTGCTCGCCTTCGAGGGCAACCGCCCGTTTTCGGACACATTCCAGGATCTGGTCCGGACCGCCGACGCCCGCGAGTTGATCACGCTCTATCGAGGACTGGCTCTCTATCCCCGACCCGAGTCGTTGACGGACGCCGTAGGCGAGGGGCTGCGCTCCAACATGCGTGCGGTGTTCGAATCCATCGTGCACGGCAACCCCTATCCGCGCGACCACTTCGACCAGCATCGCTGGAACCATATGGTGCTCAAGGCGCTGTTCGTCGGTAGCCGACTCTCCCCCATCGTCGGCCTGGACTCGCGGGTCAACGCGGAGCTGGCCGCGATCCTACTCGACTACGCTCGGGAACGATGGGCGGCCGGGCGCGAGGTGAGTCCTGAACTGTGGCGCTGTGTCGGGCCTTTCGCCGAACGCGTCGGGGCCTACGATGCCCTGCAACGGGCCTTGGTGGGGGCGCCGGAAGAGCGGAGTGCAGCGGTACTGGCATTGATTGCTGCGGACACCCTTTACGCCCGGGACCTGCTTCAGACGGTGCCGGAGATCACCGCACTGGTCGCGGACGGACGTCTCGACTGGAACCACCTCACACTGAAGGAGGCCGCCTGAGATGTTCATCGATCCCCATGCCCACATGGTGTCCCGTACCACGGACGACTACGAGGCCATGGCCGCCGCCGGCATCGTGGCCCTGGTCGAACCGGCGTTCTGGGTCGGGCAGCCCCGGCCCTTCGTCGGCACTTATGTCGACTACCTATCTTCGCTGGTTGGCTGGGAGCGTTTCCGCGCCGGCCAGTTTGGTATCCGTCACTACTGCACCATCGGCCTAAACTCGAAGGAGGCCAACAACGAGGCGCTGGCGGAGGGTGTGATGGAGTGGCTGCCACGATTCGCCCTCAAGGAGGGCGTCGTCGCCATCGGTGAAATCGGCTATGACGAGCAGACCCCACTCGAGGACAAGTACTTTCGTGCCCAACTGGCACTGGCCAAGCAGCTCCAACTGCCAGTGATGGTGCACACGCCGCACCGCGACAAGAAACGCGGCACCTCGCGCTCGATGGACGTCTGCGAGGAGATGGGGCTCGATCCGTCGTGGGTGGTCATCGATCACAACAACGAGGAGACCGTGCGTGAGACGCTCGATCGCGGTTACTGGGCCGGTTTCTCAATCTACCCGTCGACCAAGATGGGCAACGCACGAATGGTCGAGCTGCTCAAACAGTATGGCGGCGACCGGATCATCGTCGACAGCGCCTGCGACTGGGGGATCTCGGACTGTCTCGGCGTCCCCAAGACGGCGCGGCTGGCGCTCGAGTCCGGGATTGCCGAGACCGTGGTACGCCAGGTCACCTACGACAACGCCCTCGCCGTCTACGGCAAGAGCGGCCAGATGCAGGCCGCCGATTGGCTCGATCCCGCGCCCATCGACCAGCGCACGCTATTCGAGGGCAACTCGATCCTGCGAGGCGGCCGCGATCCGCGGGTGGAGGCAGCGGCTGATCGCCGCCGCGACCGACTACTGATCGAATAGCGCGAACGTCCCTCTGCTGCGGCGCCTCCGTTCAGGCTGGCACCCGGAGCCTCTCGACGGCAAAATGCGGTCAACCACCGATGCGCCGCCGAGAGGAACTTCATGGTTTCACCGATCGACAATCCTGTCACCGAATCGGACACCGATGCCAGGCGTCCCGACACCACCCTCGCCATGATCGTCTACGCCCTGCTGCTGGGCGTCTTCGTGACCGGTATCACCCCGGTGAGCGGCGTGATCATCGCCTATGTCTACCGCGGCAATGGCCCGCGCTGGCTGGACGAGCACTATCGCTACCATATCCGTACCTTCTGGATCGGGCTGCTCTACGCCTGTATCAGTTGGGTACTCGCCTTCGTGCTGATCGGATTCGTGTTGATGGCGCTGCAGGCGGTGTGGCTGATCGTGCGCTGCGTCATCGGCTTCAAGGCGTTGCAGGAACGGCGCGCACCGGACAAGGTCGATAGCTGGCTGTGGTGATGCCGAAAGTCAGCTCCCGTTCATGCCGCCGCCCACCGTGCCGGGACGCCGAACCGAGAGATCCGGCAATGACGTGCACCGAGAGAAAGAGAGACGAATGATCGAAGGTCTTCAAGCTCGCGCCATCCACCTGCTCTGGCGTCTGCTGTCACACTGCCGGCTTAGGACGATGTGGTCGCTCGCGGGTGTCGCCAGCCGCGTGCTGTATGCCGTTTCCCGGCGGGAACGCCACGTCAGCCGACGCAATCTGGAAGTCGCCTATCCCGACGACGATGGTGAACAGCGTCGCCGCCGGATCCAGGCCAGCCTGCGTCACTCCGCGGCGACCATGCTGGAGCTCGGGTTCGCCTGGATCGCCGATCCCAGGCGCGTCGACGCCTCGATCGTCGAGGTCCACGGTCGCGAGCTGCTGGACGAGGCTCGCGCCGAAGGTCGTGGCGTGATCGTGCTGGCGCCCCACTTCGGCAATTGGGAGGTGCTCAATTTCTGGCTGTCGAGCCACTTCCCGTTCACCGCCATGTACGAGCCGCCCAAGATGGCCGACCTCGATCCCGTCATCCGTCACGGCCGCGAGCGAATGGGCGCCGAGCTGGTACCGACCAACCCGCGCGGCGTCGCCGCCCTGCTCAAGGCACTGAAGCGCGCCGAAGCCGTCGGGATCCTGCCCGATCAGGAGCCCGACTGGGGCAGCGGCGTGTTCGCCGATTTCTTTGGCCGCCCCGCCTATACCGCCACACTGCTGCCGAAGCTGGTGGCCCGGACCCAGGCTCGCGTCGTCACCGGCGTCGCCAGGCGCCTGCCCGAGGGCCGCGGCTTCGCGATCCACTTTCTGGCCGCCGACGACCGCGTCTATGACACGGATGAAAAGGTGTCGGCGCTCGGCGTCAACGCCTGCGTCGAGTCAGCGATCGCGCTCGATCCGGTTCAGTACCAGTGGGAGTACAAACGCTGGAAGAAAACCGAGCAGGAGCAACAGCTCGTGCCCGGCTATCGGAAACACAGGCTCTACAGCAAACGCTGAGCGTCGGCGCGAGCCACTGCGCTACTGGGCCAGTCCGCCGAAGTGCCCGGCCTGGTAATCATCGATGGCCGCGACGATCTCCTCCCGGGTGTTCATCACGAACGGGCCATGGGAGACCACCGGCTCATCGATCACCTCGGCATGACCGAAGATCAGCCTGGCATCGTCCGACGCTTCGAGTTCGACGGCATCGCCGGCCCGATCCAGTTCGATCAAATGGCGTGACTTCACCGCCTGGCCGGCCACCGCTATCTCACCACCGACGACGTAGAGGAAGACCTGTCGTCCTGTCGGGACCGACAGCATAGGGGAAGCGCCCGGCGTTAGCGTCAGCGTCGACATGAACACATCGGTCAGGCTCTCGACAGGCCCGCGTTGGCCCTCGAACTCACCGGCTATCAGGTTCAGCTCACCGCCGCCGGGCAGGGAAACCGTCGGAATCGACTCGCACTGCAAACCGGTATAACGCGGCTCGCTCATCTTCAGCCGCGCCGGCAGGTTGATCCACAGCTGCAGAATCTCCAGCGGCCCACCATCGCGCAGGAACTCGGGCGGGGAAATCTCGGCATGGACGATGCCACTGCCGGCGGTCATCCACTGCACGCCGCCGGCGTGGATCACGCTCTGATGATCGGCGCTGTCGGCGTGGGCCAGCGAGCCTTCGAGAATGAAGGTCACCGTCTCGAAGCCGCGATGCGGGTGCGGCCCGAACG
>NZ_CEXLVS010000172.1:0-9007 GCF_982684285.1 Salinicola sp.
CTTGCCATCTTCATGATCGATGCAGCGGAGTCCATGCATGACCACTTCCACACTCGATGCGCGAGCCCGATCGGGTAAACGCAGCTGGACCACACTGCTGGGCTGGGCGATCGCCGTCATTGTTCTGGGCTGGGCCTGGCAGGGCGCCGAGATGGCCCCGAGCCTGCTGTTCCAGAACGCCGGCAACATGGCGACCCTGGCCGCCGACTTCGTGCCGCCCACTTTCGGCAGCCTCGATCACTACATCGATCAGATGCTGGTGACCATCCAGATCGCCATCTGGGGCACGCTGCTGGCGGTGCTGTTCGCCATTCCCTTCGGGCTGCTCTCCTCGGACAACCTGGCGCCGTGGTGGATCAACCAGCCGGTGCGGCGGCTGATGGATGCCTGCCGCGCGATCAACGAGCTGGTCTTCGCGATGCTGTTCGTGGTCGCAGTCGGCCTGGGCCCATTTGCCGGCACCATGGCGCTGTTCGTCCACACCACCGGCGTGCTCGCCAAGCTGTTCTCGGAAGCGGTGGAAGCCACCGATGCCGGGCCGATGGAGGGCGTTCGCGTCACCGGTGCCGGGCGCCTGGAAGAGATCATCTTCGGCCTGATCCCCCAGGTTCTGCCGCTGTGGATCTCGGTCAGCCTCTATCGCTTCGAATCCAACATCCGCTCCGCCACGGTGCTCGGCATGGTCGGCGGCGGCGGTATCGGCGTCTCGCTGTGGGAGACCATGCGCGGGTTTCAGTACACCGAGACCGCCACGATCATGCTGGTGATCATCGTTGCCGTGACGCTGTTGGACATGGCGTCGCAGCGTGTTCGCAAGCGTTTCATCTGATGCCGGGGCTTTCCCGGCTTTTTTGGGCCTGATGATGTCTAGACAAATCCTCTCGATACCGCGCTACCGCGAACTGGCCGAAGTGCTGGTCCGCGAGGTCCGTACCGACTACGGCCCCGGCGACCTGCTGCCGACCGAGGCGCAGCTCGCCAAGCGCTTCGCGGTCAATCGCCACACGGTACGCCGGGCGCTGGACGAACTGGTCGCCGCCGGGCTGGTGACCCGCCATCAGGGGCGCGGCACCCAGGTGGTCGACCGGCGGCTCGACTACGCCGTCAGTGCCGGCAGCAAGGTGACCCAGAATCTGGCCAGCCTCGGCCTGCCCTCGAACACCTGCTGTCTCGAACAGGGGCTGGTGACGCCCCCCGAGGCCATCGCCCAGCGCTTCGGGCGCTCCGCCAGCGAGCCGCTGCTGCGGGTCGACACCGTGCGCACCGTCGATGACGCGCCGCTGATGCGACTGCGCCACTGGTTCGATCCCGAGCGGGTGCCGGGCTGGATCGAGCGCTATCGCGGCGGTTCCACCCGCGCCCTGCTGGGCCAGCATTATGGCTTGCGCCTGCATCGCCGACGGGTACGCATCGATGCCGCCGGCGCCGATCGCGACGACACCCGCTGGCTGCAGTGCCCGCTCAACGCCCCGCTGCTGGTGATGACCAGCGACAACACCGATGCCGCCGGCGTGCTGGTGGAAGTCTCCGTGGGGCGGGCGCGTGCCGACCGGCTCTCCTATCACATCGATTTCGATGACGCCGTGGGCCGGGATTTCGACGAAGCCGCTGGCCGTCATCGCGACGCCGCCGGCGACCCTTCCGATCTTTTTCCATCCGACGAGGACGACGCATGACCCACACCCCTCGAGGAGCCCGTCAGCGCTTGCTGGCGCTCTCCTCCCGTCAGCACATCGAGGCCCGCTGGGGCGCACTGGGCGCGTGGCTCGGCGATTTCCCCACGCACCGCTGCGTCCGCGGCCCGGAGACCGGCATGGCGATGCTCAAGGGGCGTACCGGCGGTACCGGCAACGCCTTCCACCTGGGCGAGATGACCCTGACCCGGGCCAGCGTCGCCCTCGACGACGGCACCGTCGGCCACGGCTGGGTGCGCGGTCGCGATCATCGCCACGCCGAACTGATCGCGCTGGCCGATGCCGTCGCCCAGCACGCCGAATGGCAGGAAGCACTCGAGACGCAGCTGCTCGCGCCGCTGGCCGAGGAATTGGCCGAGCGCCAGCGCCGTGACGCCGCCACCGCCGCCGCCACCCGCGTCGACTTCTTCACCCTCGTACGCGGCGAGTGAGTACGGGCGAATGACGATGGAGAAAGTGACGATGGACAAAGAAATGACAGTCAAGACGGAAATGACGAGGGATCTCGTCTGGCCTGGTCTGGCCGACCCCGCCCACGACAGCCAGCGCCTGTTTCGCCAGATTCTCGGCGCCATGTCCGAACCGGGCACGCTGACGACGCTGGCCGTGCCGGCACCGCCCCAGGCGGCGCCGAGTGACGCCCTTGGCGCCGCGCTGTGGGGAGTGATACTGACACTCTGCGATCTCGAGACACGCGTCTGGATCGCCGCCGACCTCGACTCGCCGCCCCTGCGCGAGGCGCTGACCTTCCACACCGGGGCGCGCATCACCGACGACCCGGCGAACGCCGATTTCGCGCTGCTGACCCATGAATCCTTCGATCCACAGACGCCGTTTGCGCTGGGCAGCGACACCTATCCCGACCGCGGCACCACGCTGCTGGTCGCCGTCGAGCGACTGGACAACGCCGGGCCCTTGAGTCTCTCCGGGCCTGGCATCGAGACCACCCGCGCACTCGACATCGGCGATTCCCCCGGCTGCCGGGCGCTGATGGATCGGCTGGCCGCCAACCGCGCCAGTTTCCCGCGGGGTTTGGACATGATCTTCGGCTGCGGCGCGCAGCTGGCGGCAGTGCCCCGCAGCACGCGCGTCGATTCTCGGGAGGTGAACTGATGTACGTTGCCGTCAAGGGAGGCGAGCAGGCCATCGCCAACGCCCACCGCTGGCTGGCCGATCGCCGTCGCGGCGATCGCGATCGCCCGGAACTCGAGGTCGCCCAGATCGGCGATCAGCTGCGCCTGGCCGTCGACCGGGTGATGAGCGAAGCCTCACTCTATGACCCTGAGCTCGCCGCGCTGGCGTTCAAGCAGGCCAGTGGCGATCTGACCGAGGCCGTGTTCCTGCTGCGGGCCTATCGCACCACGCTGCCGCGACTGGCGGTCAGCGAGCCGCTCGACACCGCCAGCATGCGTATCGAACGCCGTATCAGTGCCACCTACAAGGATATTCCCGGCGGCCAGATCCTGGGCCCGACCTACGACTACACCCACCGCCTGCTCGATTTCCTCCAGCTGGCCGGCGCCGAGGTGCCGCCTGCCGAGACCCGGGACGACGTCACCGACGCCGAGCCATGCCCGCAGATTCTCGAACTGCTCAACGACGAGGGGCTGGTGGAGCAGGAGATCGACGACGGCCGCGAGCCCATGGATATCACCCGCGATCCGCCGGATTACCCGATGGACCGCGCCGCTCGGCTGCAGATGCTGGCCCGTGGCGACGAGGGCTACCTGCTGGCGCTGGGTTACTCCACCCAGCGCGGCTACGGCCGCAATCACCCGTTTGCCGGCGAGATTCGCCTGGGTCAGGTGGAGGTCGAGATCCACGTCGACGAGTGGGACGAGACCATCTGCGTCGGCGAGATCGCGCTGAGCGAGTGCCAGATGATCAACCAGTTCGGCGGCTCGCGCGAGGCCGCGCCGCAGTTCACCCGGGGGTACGGCCTCGCCTTTGGCCACAACGAGCGCAAGACCATGGCCATGGCGCTGGTCGATCGTGCCCTGCGCGCCGAGGAGCTGGGCGAGCCGGTCATCGGCCCGGCGCAGCAGGCGGAGTTCGTGCTGGCCCACGCCGACAGCGTCGACGCTTCCGGCTTCGTCTCGCACCTGAAGCTGCCGCACTACGTCGACTTCCAGTCCGAGCTCGATCTGCTCAGACGCCTGCGCCGCGAACATGCCGCGCGTCAGGCGGAACTCGACAGCGCTCGTGATACGGCCAGCCCCCAACCGAAGGAGCGTTGATATGGACGGGTACAATTTCGCCTACCTCGACGAACAGACGAAAAGAATGATCCGCCGCGCGCTGCTCAAGGCGGTGGCGATCCCCGGCTACCAGGTGCCGTTCGGCGGCCGCGAGATGCCGATGCCCTACGGCTGGGGCACCGGCGGCGTGCAGCTCACCGCCAGCATTCTGGGCGCCGACGACATTCTCAAGGTGATCGACCAGGGCGCCGACGACACCACCAACGCGGTCAGCATCCGCCACTTCTTCCAGCGTGTCGCCGGCGTCGAGACCACCACCGCGACCACGGCGGCGGATGTGATCCAGACCCGCCACCGGATCCCCGAAACCCCGCTGCGCGCCGGCCAGATCCTGGTGTTCCAGGTGCCGATCCCCGAGCCGCTGCGCTTCATCGAACCCAGCGAGCAGGAGACCCGACTGATGCACGCGCTGGAAGAGTACGGCGTGATGCACGTCAAGCTCTACGAGGATATCGCCCGCTATGGGCATATCGCGACCACCTACGCCTATCCGGTCAAGGTGGACGGGCGCTACGTGATGGATCCGTCACCGATCCCCAAGTTCGACAATCCCAAGCTCGACGGCAATCCGGCGCTGATGCTGTTCGGTGCCGGTCGCGAGAAGCGGCTCTACGCGATCCCGCCCCACACCCGGGTCGAGAGTCTCGACTTCGAGGACCATCCGTTCGAGATCCAGAGCTGGGAGCACACCTGCGCGCTGTGCGGCAGCGATCACAGCTATCTCGATGAAGTGATCACTGACGACAAGGGCGGGCGGATGTTCGTCTGCTCCGATACCGACTACTGCCAGACCCGGCGGGGAGAAGTGGCATGAAGAAGCCTCGACTGACACGTCCGGTCCTGCTGGACGTTCAGGACATCACCCGCCTCTACGGCCCCGCCAAGGGCTGCGAGGCGATCGACTTTCGACTGCACGCCGGGGAGGTGCTGGGCATCGTCGGCGAATCCGGCTCCGGCAAGTCGACACTCTTGCGCGTGCTCGCCGGGCTGGAAGCGCCGGATGCTGGGCGCGTGGTCTACCGCAGGCCTTCTAACGAGCCCGAAGCCGCTCGAACCGATTTTCACGAGCCCGGGACCGCTCGAAGCGATTTCCACGAGCCCGAAGCCGCTCGAGCCGGCGCCGGAGAAGACGTGCTGTACAAGGGAGAGTTGGAGAGGGATGAGGCCGAAATCGACCTCTACGCCATCGGCGAGGCGCGTCGCCGGGCGCTGCTGCGCCTCGAGTGGGGGCTGGTGCATCAGAACCCTCGCGACGGCCTGCGCATGGGGGTTTCCGCCGGGGCCAAAATCGGCGAACGGCTGATGGCCCAGGGCCAGCGCCACTACGGCCAGCTCCGCGCCACCGGCCAGGAGTGGATGCGCCAGGTCGAGCTCGATCCCGGGCGTATCGACGATGCGCCGCGCACCTTTTCCGGCGGCATGCAGCAGCGCCTGCAGATCGCCCGCACCCTGGTCACCCGGCCGCGGCTGGTGTTCATGGACGAGCCCACCGGCGGGCTGGACGTCTCGGTCCAGGCGCGGCTGCTGGACATGCTGCGCACGCTGGTGCGTCAGCTTGGTCTCTCGGTGGTGCTGGTGACCCACGATCTCGCCGTGGCGCGCCTACTCGCCCACCGGCTGATGGTGATGCGCCGCGGTCAGGTGGTGGAGACCGGCCTCACCGATCAGATTCTCGACGACCCGCAGCACGAATATACGCAGCTGCTGGTGTCATCCGTGCTCACCCCTTGAGGATATCTTCGATGCTTTCCGAGACTGGCGTTTCCCCGAAGCACTCCCTGCCTCGCCTCACGGTGGATGGGCTCCACAAGCAGTTCCTGCTCCACGGCCAGGGCGGGCTCGAGATCGACGTGATGCGCGATCTCTCGCTGACGCTGCACGCCGGCGAATGCCTGGTCCTGGCCGGGCGCAGCGGTATCGGCAAGAGCACGCTGTTGAAGATGCTCTATGGCGACTACCGCATCGACCAGGGGCGGATCCGGCTGCATTTCGACGACGGCGAACTCGACCTCGAGACACTGCCGGCCTACGCCTGGCACGGCCTGCGCCGCGACGTGATCGGCTATGTCAGCCAGTTTCTGCGCGTGGTGCCGCGGGTCGCCGCCGTCGACGTGGTGATGGAGCCGCTGCTGGCGCGTGGCGCCGACGAAGTCGAGTCGCGCCAGCGGGCCGAGACGCTGCTGGCCCGGCTCAACCTGCCCGAGCGGCTGTGGCGGCTGCCGCCCGGCACCTTCTCCGGCGGCGAGCAGCAGCGCGTCAATATCGCCCGCGGCTTCATCGGCGAGCATCCGCTGCTGCTGCTGGACGAGCCCACCGCATCGCTGGACGCCGCCAATCGCGACGTGGTGATCGCGCTGATCCATGAGGCCAAGGCGCGCGGTACCGCCATGCTCGGCATCTTTCACGACGAGGACGTGCGCGAGCGCGTCGCCGACCGCCTGCTGCCACTGGATGGCAGCCTGGGCAGCCCAGCCGCCACCAGCCAGTCCTTCCGGGAGAGCCTGTCATGAGCGCACAGGAACAGATTCTGACCCACGCCAGATTGGTGCTCGACGACGAGACGATCGACGGCACCCTGGTGATCCGCGATGGCCGGATCGCCGCCATCGATCACGGTGCGAGCCAGGCAGCGGGCGCCATCGACTGCGAGGGCGACCTTGTGCTGCCGGGGCTGGTCGAGCTGCACACCGACAACATGGAGAAGTACTTCCAGCCGCGGCCCAAGGTCGAGTGGCCGAGTCTCCAGGCCGCGCTGGCCCATGATGCCCAGATGGCGGCCAGCGGCATCACCACCGTGTTCGATGCGGTCTCGGTGGGCGATGTCGACGAGCAGAGCATGCGTCACGGCGCACTCGACGAGATGTGCCATGCCCTGTCGCGGATCGCTCGCGACGGTCTGGCGCGGGTCGATCATCGCCTTCATCTGCGCTGCGAGGTGAGCCACCCCAACACGCTGGCGCGGTTCGAGGAGCTGTCGTCATCACCGCTGCTGGGGCTGGTGTCGCTGATGGATCACGCTCCCGGACAGCGGCAATTCGCCAGCCTCGAGGCCTATCGCATCTATTATCAGGGCAAGTACAAGCTCGATGACGCCGCAATGAATGCTTTCATGGCATCCCAGATCGACAACAGTCAGCGCTACAGCGCCGAGCATCGCCGCGCCATTGCCGCGATCTGTCGCGAGCGCGGTCTGGCGATCGCCAGCCACGACGACGCCACCGTCGAGCATGTCGCCGAAAGTCATGAGTACGGCACCCGGGTCGCGGAGTTTCCCACCACCCGCGAAGCGGCCGAGGCCTCCCACCGGGCCGGCATGGCGGTGATGATGGGCGCGCCCAACGTGGTTCGCGGCGGCTCCCACTCCGGCAATATCGCCGCCGCCGAGCTGGTCGAACTGGGTGTGCTGGATATCCTGTCGTCGGATTACTACCCGGCGGCGCTGCTCGACGCCGTATTCCGGGTTGCAGCGATGGAGAACGGCTACGCCTTGCCCCGTGCCGTTGCCACCGCGACCCGCATACCGGCCGAAGCGGTAGGGCTCGGCGATCGTGGGCGCCTGGTGCCGGGGCTGTGCGCCGATCTATTGCGGGTGCGGCTGATCGACGATCATCCGGTGGTGCAGCGGGTTTGGTCTGCCGGCAAGCAGGTTCACTGAGGGTACGTCTGAAAATGCCTGCGCTTGTCCATACGGCGTTAAAAATCGGCTCAAGATGCTCATTTACACCCCGTAAACTGGAGCGCCAGCCCGGTCCTCTTTCGCCGATTTTTGCCTTGTCTGGACTGCGCTCGTCGATTTTCAGATCGACCCTGGATAAATGCCGATGTCTCGGTCATCACGCCCGGCAATTTATCTCACGGCCGGGAATATCTGGAATACGTAGATAGAAAGAGGCTGAAATGAGCGACGGTCGATTGATCTACGTCATGGGCGCCAGCGGCGTCGGCAAGGACAGCCTGCTGCGCGAGCTGGCACGGCGTCGCCCGGACGCGCTGGTGGCGCATCGCTATATCACCCGGGCCAGCAGCGGGGCGGAGAACTGTATCGAGCTCTCCCGCGAGGCATTCCACTGGCGCCGCGAGCGGGGGCTGTTCTGCCTTTCTTGGCGCGCGCACGGGCTCGACTACGGCGTCGGCATCGAGATCGAGACGTGGCTGGCGGCGGGGCACACGGTGGTGCTCAACGGCAGCCGCCGCGCGCTGGTCAAGGCGCACGAGCGATTCGGCGAATCGCTGTTGCCGGTGTTAGTGGTGGCGGACGCCGAGGTGCTGCGGCGGCGTCTGAACGCTCGCGGACGCGAGACGCCGGCCGAGATCGAGGCGCGGCTGGCGCGAAGCTGCGAGGAGGAGACGCTTTCCGGGGTCGCACGCATCGATAACGGCGGCGAGCTGGCGGAGGGCGTGAAGGCGCTCGAAGCCTGGCTCGATGCCGCACCCGTATCGGACGATCCGGCGTGAAGCTGCGCTTCGCCGGCACCGGCGACAGCGCCCAGGTGCCTTGTTTCGGCTGCGATTGCCCGGCGTGCCAGCGCGCGCGGCTGCTGAGCAACCACCGCCGCGAGCCCTGCGCCGGCGAGATCGAGCTCGATGGGGAGCTGATCCTGATCGACGCCGGCCGCATGGATCTGGCCGCCCGCTGCGAGCGTCAGCGCCCGGCCGCGATTCTGCTCACGCACTATCATGCCGATCATGTGCAGGGGCTTCTGCATCTGCGCTGGGGGCGGGGCGAATCGATTCCGGTCCATGGTCCGAAAGATCCTCAAGGCTGCGCCGACCTGCACAGGAACCCCGGCATTCTCGACTTCCAGCCCGGCCTCAAGCCGTTTCGGCCTCTGGTGCTGGGCCGGCTCGAGGTCACGCCGCTGCCGCTCAATCACAGCAAGCCGACGCTGGGCTATGCGATCGAAGACGGCGTCAATCGGGTCGCCTGGCTGTGCGATACCGTGGGCCTGCCCGGCGCCACCGAGCGCTTCCTGACCCAATGGCAGCCCCACGGCGTGGTGATCGACGCCACTCATCCCGACGCGTATGACTCCCCGAATCCGGAGTCTCGCGCCG
>NZ_CEXLVS010000173.1:0-8898 GCF_982684285.1 Salinicola sp.
AAACGATGCAGTCCTGACACACCGACGTCATGGATCGTCTCGACCTCGGCGCCCGGCAGAAGCAGGCGCAGGGCCTGCGCGATGCCAGTGGCTTGGCAATTGCCGATCACCGCGATGCGGGGGCGGCCCGAACGGCAGCCCGCGATTGCCAGCGGGATAGACCTGCGGACCGTGATGATTGAGAAACAGGAACGGATCGAGCTGGTCGAGCCCGGGCCCCGGCAGCGGTCGGCGAGTCGTCAGATCGCCGATATCGTCACGGATGGCCGGGTGCTGGGCGACGATACGGCGGGGTCTGGCGGTGGAAGCTGGGTCAAGCACGGACATGGACGACTCCTCGGTATCATTACCCACAGCTTAGGGGTACCGGCGCCCGATGATCAGCGAATTCTTTCCCCGCGTTCGTTTCACGCAGTCGTCGGGACCGGGCTCAGGACACGCCCGCTCCCCGGGTGAGACGTTGCCAGTTGCCATGGGCGAAAGCCGCCTTGGCATGCCCCGCCAGGCCGCACCGCTCGAGGAAAGCCCGCGCATCGCCGCCCGCGCGATATTGATAGGGAAAGTCCGTGGAGAACAGCAGTCGTTCATGACCGACCACCGCCGCCGCCCGGGCCAGATAGTGCGGCAGGAACATGCCGCTGGCGGTGACGTAGAGATTGGCGCGACAGTAGTCGGCAATGGGTCGGGAGAGCGACGCCACACGCTCCATGGCGGCAAATCGCTCGATATAGAACAGCACCATCTCGCCCCAGTGGCCCAGAATCACCTGCAGTCGCGGCAAACGGTCGAACGTGCCCGCCAGCACCAGCCGCAGAAACTGGAGACCGGCGTCATAATGCCACCCGAGGCCGTAGGTCGCCAAAGCCGCATCGAGCGCCGGCGATATCCCACCATAGTAGGCTTGCCTCACCGCCGGCGGCGGCACACGCGGGTGCAGCAGCACCGGTACGCCCAGGCTCTCCGCCTGGGCGAGGATAGGCGTCAGGGCGGGATCGTCCAGGTGTCGCGAACCGACCCGTCCACACAGCATCGTGCCCTTGAAGCCGAGCTCGTCGATGCAGCGCTCAAGCTCCAGCGCCGCCGCCTCGGGCTGCGAGACGGGTAGCGTCGCCAGCGCCTGAAAGCGCTGCGGATGCCGAGCGACCACCGCCGCCAGGGTGTCATTGGTGCGCTTGGCGATATCGACACTCTCCACACCCAGGTCGTGCAGTGCCGGCGTGGTCAGCGAGAGGACCTGCACGTCCAGCCCCGTTTCATCCATCAGCGCCAGACGCTCGTCGGCCAGATTCATCAGCCGTCCGTGCCAGGTCCCGGCATGCAGCGCCACGCTCGGGTCCGTCTGTTCCAGACCCAGCGAGCGCCAGGCGCGATCGATCTCCGGCGTCAGGAAATGCTCTTCGATCCCGATCAGGTGCATGGCGACAGCCTCACCACGGCACGATCTTGCCGAAGCGGTCGAGATACTCGATGCCCGGCCGGCCTCTCTTCTCCAGCAGGACATCGACGATCGCCGGCACCGTCTCTGCCATCGTATAGGGCGCGTCATCTCCCCCCAGGTCGGTACGAATCCAGCCCGGCGCCATCACCAGCACTGCCCGCCCGGTAGCGGCGTGACGCGCCGCGAAGCTGCGCATGAACATGTTGAGCGCGGCCTTGCTGCCCCGGTAGAGCTCGCGCATGCCATTCTCGTTGTTGGCGATGCTGCCCTGCCCGGAAGACATCACGCCGATCAGTCCCGACGTCGGCACCAGAGGCTCGAACTTCTCGATCACGCGCATCGGACTGAGCGCGTTGGTGATCATGATCTGGGTGAACGCTTCGGTGGAGATGGTGCCGATGGCCTGATCGGGGTCCCGGTTGGTGGTCCCGGCATTGACGAACAGCAGATCGATCGCGCGTCCCTTCAAGCGCTCGTGCAACGCTTCGATCTGATCGGGAGCCGTGACGTCGAGGGTCTCGATCTCGACCCGGCCGGGGTTGTCGTCCGCCAGGGTGTGCAATGGCGTCTGCTCGGCACCGGCGCGAACCGTGCCGATGACAGTCCACTCGCTCTCCGGCGTCGTGCCTCGCGTCAGCAGCTCCGCGGCGATGGCGTGGCCCAGACCACGCGAGGCGCCCACGATCAGGGCGGTCAGGCGATTGGCAACTGTCGTCATGGGAAGTGACCTCATGGATGTTGGGTTCATCTCAAGGATGGCGGTCGGCGTGACAATGCACCAGACGCATGACATGCACATGATCATTGCATCAAACGCTAGTCCAGAAGCAGGGTCTCGGTTACCGTGAGTCGATGAACGATATCGATCTGAACCTTCTCATCGCGCTGGACGTGCTGCTGGAAGAGGGCAGCGTGACGGCGGCCGCGAAGCGGTTGAACCTCAGCGCGTCGGCGATGAGCCGCACGCTCAAGCGTCTGCGCGAGGCGACGGGAGATCCGCTGCTGGTGCGGGCGGGGCGCGGGCTGGTACCTACCCCCCACGCCTCCTCGCTACGCGATCGCGTTCATGAACTGGCGCGGGAGTCGCGCTCGATCCTGCGTCCACGCCCACACGACCTCGATCTCTCGACGCTGGAGCGGACGTTCACCCTGCGCACCAATGCGTCGTTCGTCGAGCGCTTTTCGGTGCCGCTGGTGAATACCATTGCGGAAGCCGCGCCGCGGGTGTGCCTGCGCTTCGTGCCCAAGCCGACCAAAGCGATAGAACCCCTGCGTGAGGGGCAACTAGATCTCGAGATCGGGGTCGTCGAGACCACCGCGCCAGAGCTGCTGACACGGGGGCTATTTCAAGACCGCTTCGTCGGCGTCGCGGGCCAGGGGCATCCGTTGCTCGATGACGCCATCACACCGCAGCGCCTTGCCGCGTGCCGGCACGTGATGGCCTCTCCCAGCGGCGAATTCACCGGACCGATGGAACAGGCGTTGAGCGCACTCAGCCTCGACCGGGAATTCGGCGTCATCGTGCCAGGCTTCTCGGATGCCCTGCGGATCGCTCGCCACACCGATCGGGTCACGCTGGTACCCCACTCCTGCCTGATGCCGGTGCGGCGGCATGAAGACCCCAAGCCCCTGGTGATGTTCGAGCTCCCCGCGCCGATCGACCCGTTCACGATCTCGGCGCTGTGGCATCCGCGGCTGGGTGCCGACCCGGCTCATCGCTGGTTCCGGGAGCTGGTGATATCGACCTGTCGCGCGGCCTATGGGGAGACTTGAGCTTTCGGCATCGATCTCCCGATCTCCTCGAGGCCGGCGGTCGTCAATGCTGCCTCGATCAGCGCCACCAGCGGCGACTGCGTCGGCGAGAGGCGCGAGACCATCACCAGCTCGCGGTAAAACGTCTGTTCCCCCAACGCCACGATCCTTACCGGCGGCGGTTGCCGATGTCGCCACAGCCCGGTGAGCGGAATCAGCGCCACGCCCAGACCGAATTCGACCATTCTGGCGATCGCGTCGATCTCGTCGAGTTCCAGCCGAATCGCCGGACGCAGTCGCCGCCGCTCGAGGAAGCGGACCACCTGACGTCCGCCGAACGAGCCCCGGTCGTAGAGCACCAGCGGATGGGTCTCGAGCAGTGCTTCGACGCTCTCACCATCGCTATCGGCCGGCGCTATCATCACGAAGGGCTCGCGGGCGATCACGCGAGCGTGGAGATCGCCGGGTAGCGCAAAGGGGGGCTGGACGATCATCGCCATGTCCAGATCGCCTTTGTCGACCTGATCGAGCAGCGTCAGCGACACCCCTGGCACGATCCGGGTCATGACCCCGGGTGCCGAGATCCCCAACGTTCGCAGCACGTCGGGCAGCAGCCCGCTCTGGACGCTGGCGATGGCGCCGAGGTGCCATTCGCCGGCCAGGTCATCGCTATCGGCATTGCGAATGCGATCGGCCAGGGCCAGCATCTCCTCGGCCCGGGGCAGCAGCCGGCGTCCGGCAGCGTTGAGCCTGACGGCGCGCCCGGTACGCTCGAACAGCGGCTCGCCGAGGTCGGCCTCGAGATTTCGAATCTGGGTGCTGACGGCGGACTGGGTCAGCCCCACCGCCCCACCGGCGGCGGAGAAGGTCCCGTGGCGCACCACGGCGAGAAAGGTCTTGAGCTCTCTGAGCATGGGATCGACGGCCACCAGAATACAAAAAAATTGATATCAGACAGCAATATTATGCGCTTTCCATCAAATTTAATCGCGTCCAGAATGACTCGACATCAATGACACCCAGGCCAACGACTTTCAGGAGAACTCCCATGGCACTGTCCCCCTTCCACCTCGCCATTCCGGTTCACGACCTGCCCGCCGCACGCCAGTTCTACGGCGAGACCTTCGGTCTGAGCGAAGGCCGCTCCAGCGAGCAGTGGGTCGATTTCGACTTCTATGGCCATCAGCTGGTGATTCACGAGCATCCGCCGACACCGTCCCAGGAGTCCGCGCACACCAACCCGGTCGACGGCCATGACGTGCCGGTGCCCCACTTCGGCATCATCTTGGGCTGGAGCGAGTGGGAAGCCCTGGCAGAGCGCCTGAAGGGCTTCGGCACCCAGTTCGTGATCGAGCCCTACGTGCGCTTCAAGGGTCAGCCCGGCGAACAGGCCACCATGTTCCTGCTCGATCCGTGCGGTAATGCGCTGGAGTTCAAGGCGTTCAAGGATATGGGTCAGCTGTTCGCCAAGTAGTACCGTTTCTCTCGCGTCCCTCGACGTCTTGTGATTGCCGCCGATTTCGATCGGCGGCTTTTTTGTGTCGATGGCGATAACGATCCGCTAAGCGAGCCGCCGGAGATGCAGCGCCCCAATGGCCAGCGCGACCAGTAGCAATACCGCGATGAACAGCGACACCCCGTTCCAGCCGCCCCAGAACCAGAAGGCGCCGCCCAGCGTTCCGGCGACGCTGGAGCCCAGGTAGTAGCTGAACAGATAGAGCGACGACGCCTGCCCCTTGGCCTGGCTGGCACGCTGGCCGACCCAGCCGCTGGCCAGCGAGTGGGCGGCGAAGAAACCGAAGGTGAAGATCAGGATGCCGATCAAAATCAGGCTGATCGGTTCGAGCAGCGTGATCGCCAGCCCCGCCAGCATCATCACGATGAATAGCCAGAAGATCCGGTGGCGCCCCAGGCGGTCAGCCAGCGAACCCGCCCAGGCCGAGCTGTAGGTGCCCGAGAGATAGGCGATAGAGAGTAGCCCCACCAGCGCCTGACTGACCTGATACGGCTCCGCCAGCAGCCGGTAGGCGATGTAGTTGTAGAGGGTGACGAAGCCGCCCATCAGCAGGAACGCTTCGGCAAAGAGCCAGGGCAGCCCTCGATCCTTGAAGTGAACGGTGAATCCAGACAGCACGCTGCGCCAGTTGAGCGGACGCGGCGAGAAGTGACGCGACGGTGGCAGCCAGCGCATGAACAGGATCGCCGCAATCAGCGCCACGACACCGATGATGGCCAGCGTCCAGCGCCACGGCACCCAATCCACCATCACGCCACTGATCAGGCGCCCGCTCATGCCGCCGATCGAATTGCCGCTGATGTAGAGCCCCATCGACAGGCCAACGTAGCGCGGATGTATCTCCTCGTTGAGATAGGTCATCGCCACCGCGCAGAGCCCCGACAAGGACAGCCCCGCCAGGGCGCGCATGATCAGGATCCCCGTCCAGTTCGGCATCACCGCCGCCAGCAGCGTGCAGGCGGAAGCGGACAGCAGCGCGATCGTCATGATCGGCTTGCGCCCCACCGCATCGGAGATCGGCCCGGTGACCAGCAGCCCTATCGCCAGCATACCGGTCGAGACCGACAGCGACAGGCTGCTGGTCGCCGCGTCGATCCCGAAGGCGTCGGACAGAATCGGCATCAGCGGCTGCACGCAGTAGAGCAGCACGAAGGTCGAGAAAGCACCGAGGAACAGTGCCAGCATGGTCGGCCGATAACCGGCCCGGCCGCGTTCGATGAAGTCACTCTCGACAACCTCCGCCTCGCGTTCCAGCTGGCGGTTCGTCGCCCTTGTGGCGTCACGAATCTCGGATGATGTGCGGCGGGACAACCCGATTCTCCCGATCTCGATAGCAGGGCCGAGGCCGGGCGATGGCCCTGCCCGGACGGCGTGAATTCAGCTGTTGGTAGATTACGCCGCCTCGATTAAGCTTTCTAATATATTATTCGACGCTTTTGAGAGGTTTTCCGACTCAATGGAATTGCGCTATCTGCGCTACTTCGTGGCGGTGGCGGAGGAGTTGCACTTCAGTCGCGCCGCCCAGCGGCTGGGCATTTCCCAGCCACCGCTGAGCCAACAGATTCGGGCCCTGGAAGCCGAGCTCGACACGCGCCTGCTGACGCGCACCAATCGACGTGTCGAACTGACCGAGGCGGGCCTTCTGTTTTTGGAGGAAGCCCGGGAGATACTGGCTCGTACCGAGCGGGCATCGCGACGGGTGTCGCGCGTTGGACGCGGCGAGACCGGCCAGCTCAGGGTCGGCTTCACCACCTCGGTGCCGCTGACCGCGACCCTGCCGCAGATCCTGCTGCGCTACCGGCAACGCTACCCGGATGTCGATCTGCGCATGCATGAGCTCAACAGCCGCCGCCAGATCGAGCCGCTGCTGGAGGGCGACCTGGACATCGGCATTATGCGTCCGGCCACGCTGCCGGAAGGTCTCGACGCCTTCACCTTGATCCGTGAACCCCTGATGGCCGTGGTAAACGAACAGGGGCCGCTTGGCGGCCACTCGTCGCCGCTGACACTCGACGAACTGGCGATCCATCCGTTCATCTATTTCTCGCCGGCCGCCGGCACCGGCCTGCTGGATCAGTTCAACGCGCTGTTCGCCAGGCGTGGCCTGACACCGCGCCTGGTCCAGGAAGTCGGTGGCCCCAATACCATCATCAGTCTCGTCGCCGGCGGACTCGGCGTCTCGATCCTGCCAGCCTCCTTCCGACACATCCGGATCGACAACGTGCGCTACCGCCCCATCAGCGACGACGACGCCGTCTCGGAAGTCTGGCTGACCCATCTCCGCCACCAGCCGACACCCCAGACGCAGCGCTTCGTCGATCTGGTGCGCGAGTACCGCGACCGGGAGACACTCGCCTGACCGCAGGCTCTCGTCACCCGATGCCTTTTCGCCGACGAGGCTTGCCGGTAGTCTCTTGCCGATACCCCGCTTCGCAATGCGCCCCCCGGGCGTGATGACAGGAGAGATCCGACATGGAATCCGGCTGGAGCCTCGGTCTCATGACCGGCACCGTTCTCGATGGCAACATCGATATCGCCATGCTGCACAGCGACGGCGAGAGGATCGACGAGTTCGGTCCCTACGAGCTGGTGCCCTATCCCACCGACATCCGCACCCTGCTCTCGGACACCCTGGCCGCCGCCCGGCAGTGGAACTTCGAGGGTCCCGAACCCGCCATCTTCCGCCACGCCGAGACCGCCCTGACCGAAGCGCAGTCCATCGCCGTCTCGGGATTTCTCGATCGCCATGGCTTCCGGCCCGATCAGCTCGACGCCATCGGCTTTCATGGCCAGACCGTACTGCACCGCGCCCCAGAGGCAGGTCGGCGCGGCGCCACCCGCCAACTGGGCGATGGCGAGCTGATGGCACGGATGGTGGGCAGCGACGTGGTCTACGATTTCCGCAGCGCGGACGTGGAGCGCGGCGGCCAGGGAGCGCCGCTGTCGGCGATCTACCATCGGGCACTGCTGCGGCGCCTCGGCGCCGGTCCGGAAAGCCTGGTGCTCAACCTCGGCGGGGTCGCCAATCTGTCCTGGTGGGGCGGGGATGGGGACTGCAGCGAACGCTTGATCGCCTTCGACACCGGCCCGGCCAATGCGCCGATCGACGATTGGGTCCGGCAGCACACCGGGGCGGCCATGGACCGGGATGGCCTCATCGCCAGCCAGGGGCGCGTGGACGAGGAGCGGTTGAACGCACTGCTCGACCACCCCTATCTCACCGCCCCCTACCCGAAGTCGCTGGATCGCTTCGACTTCCAGGCGGAGATGGCCGCGGGGTTGGACCTGGAGGACGGCGCCGCCACCCTGACCGCGTTCACGGCTTCCGCCGTGGCCAAAGCGATGTCGCTGCTGCCGCAACGGCCGTCGCGCATCGTCGTCTGCGGCGGTGGGCGCAGGAACCCCACGCTGATGCGGGAACTCGCCCATCGCACCGGTGCCGAGGTGCAACTCGCCGATGCCGTCGGCTGGCGCGGCGATGCCATCGAAGCGGAGTGTTTCGCCTATCTGGCCATGCGCTCGCTGCGCGATCTACCGTTGAGCTTCCCGCTCACCACCGGCGTGGCCACACCGCAGACCGGAGGCCGGGTGGCACGCGCCGTCGACCACCCCTGATCCTTGTGCCCTCTCCCGCCCGCGCGACCTGCTTGACCCTCCTGCGCCGCTGACTCAGACTGACGACGGCGTCCCGACTCGGCCTCATCGAGCCGGGAGGCCAACGCTTGACGGGGTGCCGGTGGAACCGGCTGAGATCGTCCTGCGCCGCGACTCGCTGGAGCCGCCGCGCCACGACGGATCCCGACGAACCTGATCCGGCTAGTACCGGCGTAGGGATCAAGCGGAGACCGCAGGATACGACGACACGCCCATGCCGGTTTCCTCTCCTGCGCTGTGCGCCGGCTTGACCCAAGTCTCGCCATGGAGCACATATGACATCCCCTCAGTTTCTCTCCGACACCGCGCACGTCGATGCCTCGGCCATTCGTCCGCTGCCCGGTTCATGCAAGCGATACGTTCAAGGCTCGCGGCCGGACCTGCGCGTCCCCTTCCGTGAAATCGCCCTGTCGCCGACCACGACCTCCGGCGCTGCCGAAGAGAATCCACCGCTGCTGGTCTACGATACCTCGGGGCCGTACACCGATCCCGAGTGCGCCATCGACCTGCGCAAGGGCCTCCCGGCCCTCAGAAAGGA
>NZ_CEXLVS010000174.1:0-8881 GCF_982684285.1 Salinicola sp.
GCCCTCGATGGCGATATTGAAGACGTTGTCCGCCAGTACCGTGGTCATCTGGCGTCGCTGCACCTCGGAGACCCGGTTGTGCGGATGCAGGATGAAGATATCCAGATGATCGCAGTGGCGACAGCCCTCGATCGCCGCCGAGCCGGTATCGCCGGAGGTGGCGCCCATGATCACGGCGCGCTCGCCACGCTTGGCCAGGAAGTGGTCGAGAATGCGCCCCAGCAGCTGCAGCGCGACATCCTTGAACGCCAGGGTCGGGCCATGGAACAGCTCGAGCAGGAAGTGGTTGGCGTCGAGCTGATTGAGCGGCACCACCGCCTCGTGGCTGAACGTCGCGTAGGTGTCGCGCACCAGCCCTCGGAACGTCTCGTCGTCGATCTCGCCGCCGACGAACGGCTTCATCACCCGGAAGGCGATCTCGGCGTAGGAGAGCCCGGCCATCGAAGCGAGTTCTTCAGGCGACAGTTGCGGCACCGTCTCCGGCACGTAGAGCCCGCCGTCGACCGCCATGCCGGTCAGCACCACTTCCTCGAAATTCAGCGCCGGCGCCTGGCCGCGCGTACTGATATAACGCATATTTCACTCCGTGAGTGACGAGCTTCGAGCTGCGGGCTTCGAGCACGACACGCTCGCGGCTTACGGCTCGGAACTGAAGTTATTCCTGTTCGTCCAGCGACTCGACGCGGATTCGCGTCACCGGCCCGGCGATGTCGGCCAGCGATTCCAGCTGACGGATCGCCTCGTTCATGTGCTTCTCACGGGTCCGGTGCGTCAGCAGGATGATCGGCACCAGTTCACCCTCGGTGGCTTCCTTCTGGATGATCGCCTCGATCGAGATCCCCTGCTCGGCAAGGATCGTCGCCACCCGCGCCAGCACGCCGGGGCGGTCCACCGCCAGCAGCCTCAGATAATACGCCGTGACGATCTCTTCCATCGGCAGGATCGGCAGCGCGTTGGCTTCGTCGTTGACGCCGCTGAAGGCGAGGTAGGGCACCCGATAGCTGTGGGCGGTGGCGATATTGCGGGCCACGTCGAGCAGATCGGCAACGACAGCGGAGGCGGTGGGCTCGGCACCGGCGCCAGCACCATAATAGAGGGTCGGCCCCACGGCGTCGCCCATCACGGCGATGGCGTTCTTGACCCCGTGCACATTGGCCAGCAGCCGCTCCTTGGGGATCAGCGTCGGGTGCACGCGCAGCTCGACGCCGTTGTCGCCACGGCGGGTGATGCCCAGATGCTTGATGGTGTAGCCCAGGTTATCGGCCTGCTCGACGTCCTCGGCGGTGATCCGCGCGATACCCTCGGTATAGGCGCGATCGAACTGCAGCGGCACGCCGTAGGCGATGGAGGCGAGAATCGTCAGCTTGTGGGCGGCATCGATGCCTTCGACGTCGAAGGTCGGATCGGCCTCGGCATAGCCCAGCGCCTGGGCTTCGGCGAGGACGTCCTCGAACGCCCGGCCCTCGTCGCGCATGTGGGTCAGGATGTAGTTGCCGGTCCCGTTGATGATGCCGGCCAGCCACTGAATGCGATTGGCGCCGAGGCCTTCGCGCAGCGACTTGATCACCGGAATGCCACCGGCCACGGCCGCTTCGAAAGCGACGATCACCCCCTTCTTGTGGGCGGCGTGGAAGATCTCGTTGCCGTGGACGGCGATCAGTGCCTTGTTGGCGGTGACTACGTGCTTGCCGTGCTCGATCGCCGTCATCACCAGCTCGCGGGCGACGTCGTAGCCGCCGATCAGTTCCACCAGCACATCGATGTCGGGGTTGCGCGCGACTTCGAAGATGTCACGCGTCACCTTGACCCCGGAGGTGTCGCAATGGGGATTGTCACGACGCGCACCCACCTGCTCGATTACGATTGGACGACCCGCGCGACGAGCGATCTCGTCGGCGTTGCGCGTCAGAACGTCGAAGGTGCCACCGCCCACGGTGCCCAGCCCGCAGATACCCACTCTCACCGGATCCAAGATGTCGCTCTCCCCTGCTCGGTTGTACTGGTTGCATCACCCTCCGGAGCGGTGGCCGCGGTCACGGCACCTGTCCTCTGTCGAACGGATTTCATCCACAAAGCGCCCTGAAGGGCGGTCACGGTAGAAAGCCCAGCCCCCCTTGTCAAGCTGACTCGGAGGGATTCACGCCGGGCATCAGCTGTCGCCGTCGGCGTTCACGTCGAGCATCGCCGCCAGACGCTTCGCCGGCAGGTAGCCGGGCACCATCTTGCCGTCGGGGAAGATGATCGCGGGCGTCCCCTGGATGCCGGACTCGACGCCGAGTCGATACTGGGACGCGATGGGGGCATCGCAGCTTTTCGGCGCCTCCACCTCGTCACCGCGAAACGCAGCGCTCATCGCCTCGGAGCGGTTGTCGGCGCACCAGACCTTGGCGAGCTGCCGTGCCGCGTCGGAGTTGGGGCCCATGCGAGGAAAGGCCAGATAGTCTACCTCGATACCCATGTCGTTGAGCTGGGACATCTCGGCATGCAGCTTGTGACAGTACGGACAGGTGGGATCGGTGAACACGGTGAGCCTGGCCTTCACCTTCCCGGCCGGCTTGTAGACCACGCGCTGATCTTCGGGAACGGCGTCGACCAGGGCCTTGCGGCGCTGATTGGCCGCCTGTTCGGTCAGGTTGACCATGCCGTCTTCGGCGTTCTCGTAGAGATCGCCGACGATCAGGTACTGGCCGTCGGCGTCCGAGTAGAGCGTGTTACCGCCGCGCAGGCGCACCTCGTAGAGCCCCGGTACCGGTGAATCGTCGATGGCCTCGATCGGCAGCGGCTGGCCGCCGTGGGCATTCAGCTTGTCGGCGAGATCGGCGGGGGGCTCGGCGAACGCACTCGGCGCCAGAGCCACGCCCATCAGGGCAAGGGCAGGCAGTAAACGACTTCTCATGTTCAACCTCTCGGGTGGTGTTGGGCGTGCAGCGCTTCCAGGCGCGCCTGGGCCACGTGGGTATAGATCTGCGTGGTCGACAGGTCACTGTGACCCAGCAGCAACTGTACGACACGTAAATTGGCCCCATGATTCAATAAATGAGTCGCGAAGGCGTGACGCAGCGTATGTGGCGACAGCGGCTTGTCGATGGCCGCAAGCTTGGCGTAGTGCTTGAGCCGGTACCAGAAGGTCTGGCGGGTCATGAAACCGTCGTGTCGCCCGGGAAACAGCGGCGGCTGGCGAATGTCCCGCATCAGCTCGTTGCGGCCCTGACGCAGATAGCGCTCGACCCACTCGAGGGCCTCTTCCCCCAGCGGCACGAGACGCTCCTTGTCGCCCTTGCCGCGCACCATCACCACCCCCTGGCGCAGGTTGACCGCATTCAGCGTCAGCCCCACCAGCTCCGACACCCGCAAACCGCAGGCGTAGAGCACTTCCAGCATGGCGCGATCACGCAATCCCAGCGCGGTCTCCACATCCGGCGCCAACAGCAGGCGATCGACATCGCGCTCCTCGAGCGTCGATGGCAATCCCGGCTGCACTCGCGGCGCCTGAATCTCCGCCAGCGGGTCGTGGCTCATCAGCCCTTCGGCCAGGGCCCAGCGGTAGAAGCGGCGCAGGCAGGAGAGCTGCCGGGCGATGGACCGCGCGTGATAGCGCTCGCGACACGCCTCGACGAACGCCGCCAGCGTGCTATCGCCCGGGGCGAGCAGCCGTTCGTCCTGAGCTTCGAGATAGCCGATCCAGGCCGTCAGATCGCGGCGATAGGCACTCAGCGTGTGCTCGCTGGCGCCGCGCTCCAGCCATAGCGCATCGAGGAAGGCATCGCGTCGGTCGTGATCGTTCATGCGGCTCCGTGACGGACAAACTGGCGTGGCCAAAAGCGCCATCATAACGCGGAAACCCCGCGAGCCGAACGACTCGCGGGGTTTCCTGCGGACCAGCCGGATACGCCTCCGAGCGGAGGCGCGGGCCGGATCAGCCCAGCTTTTCCTTGATGCGGGCAGACTTGCCGCTGCGCTCGCGGAGGTAGTAGAGCTTGGCCTGGCGCACGTCGCCGCGACGCTTGACTTCGATACCGGCCACCAGCGGGCTGTAGGTCTGGAAGGTACGCTCGACGCCGACACCGTGGGAGATCTTGCGCACGGTGAAGGCGGAGTTCAGACCGCGGTTACGCTTGCCGATGACGACGCCTTCGAAAGCCTGGAGGCGCTCGCGGCTGCCTTCCACGACCTTGACCTGGACGACGATGGTGTCGCCGGGCGCAAACGCCGGGATTTCCTTGCTCATCTGCTCGTTCTCGAGCGCCTGGATCACCTTGTTCTTGCTACTCATGTCTTGCTCCTCGTTGAAGAAACGTCCCTGGGGGCGTTTCGTGATCCCGGCGCCCGTCCGGCGAACGGTCGGGGCGGAATCGGACTCGTGGATGACACATGTCGACGATCACTTCACTCGACAGTCACGCTGTTCGAGGAGCTGTCGCCTCATGCACCGCCGTCGCGGGAGGACCTGCTTCCCGCGGCGTGTTCGTCGATGAATTCGTCGAGCAGCTTGCGCTGTTCGCGATCCAACGTTCGGCTCTCCAGCATATCCGGGCGCCTGAGCCAGGTGCGCCCGAGGGATTGCTTCAGCCGCCAGCGACGAATCAGCTCGTGATTGCCGCTGAGCAGGACGTCCGGGACACGATGGCCATCGATGACCTCGGGCCGCGTGTAGTGCGGGCAGTCCAGCAGGCCGTCGGCGAACGAATCCTCGCTGGCCGAATCGCTGTGGCCCAGTACCCCGGGCACCTCACGCGCCAGCGCATCGATCATCACCATGGCCGGCAGCTCGCCGCCGCTCAGCACGTAGTCGCCGATCGACCACTCTTCATCGATATCGGCCTCGACCACGCGCTCGTCGATACCTTCGTAACGACCCGCCACGACGATCAAGCCGTCACGTGTCGCCAGCTCCCGCGCCCCTGCCTGGTCCAGCCTGCGTCCCTGGGGAGACAGGTAGATCACGCTGGGTCGATGGCCGGCGGACTCGGCACCGGCGCGCGCCTCGGCCAGTGCACCGCGCAAGGTGTCGACCTTCATCAGCATGCCGGGGCCACCGCCATAGGGGCGATCGGCCACCGTACGATGCCTGTCGGTGGCGTAGTCCCGGGGATTCCAGAACGCCAGTTCCAGCACTCCCCGCTCCACGGCGCGCCCCGTGACACCGTGCCGGGTAATCGCCTCGAACATCTCCGGGAACAGGGATACGACACCAATCCACACGGTACGCTTCTCCTACCCGTCGCCGACCGCTTGGCTCTCACCGACCTGGACAGCGGCACAGGGTGCCAGCACTGTCGTCGTCAGAAGGAGGGGTCCCAGTCGACGATCATGGAGCGATCGGCCAGATCGACCTGAACGATGACGTCGTCAGGCAGGAACGGCAACAGCCGCTCGCGATCGTCGAGACTCCCCTCGCAGGGCCTGACCACCAGCACATCGTTGGCACCGGTCTCGAACAAGTGGTCGACACGTCCCAGCTTGACGCCGTCGCGGGTCTCCACTTCGAGTCCTTCCAACTGATGCCAGTAATATTCGCCGCTATCCAGTTCGGGTAGCGCCGTCTTTTCCACCGCCACTTCGGCACCGGCCCACTGCTCGGCCTGCTCCCGCGTGTCGATGCCTTCCAGCCGCACCACCAACCCCTTGCCCTGCGGCCGCGCCTCGAGCAGACGACGCGACTGCCGCTGCCCCTGCATCGACAATATCCACATCGGATAATCGAAGATGCCCTGGGCCGGGCTGGTATACGAATAGACCTTGAGCCACCCTTTCACGCCGTGCGGGCTGGTCAACCGACCCAGCACCACATATTGCGTCTCGTCACCCGGCATCAGCCTGTCCTGCTCGGAGTCTTTCGGCAAGGTGTCACCCGACGGTGTCTTGCGAGCCGCCTGCGGCATGACGATCGAACTCAGGCCTGGGCTTTGCGAGCTTCTTTGACCAGCTCGGCAACGCGCTCGGAGACCTGCGCACCCTGGGACTGCCAGTGGGTGACGCGGTCCAGATCGACACGCAGGCGCTCTTCCTGGCCGCGGGCGACCGGATTGAAGAAGCCGACGCGCTCGATGAAGCGTCCATCGCGGGAAACGCGAGAATCGCTGACGGTCAGGTGATAGAAGGGACGCTTCTTGGCGCCACCACGTGCCAGACGAATGGTTACCATTGCGTTGATAATCCTTCGGTTAAGTTAATCGTTACGCCACGAAATCGAGTCTTCTCGGACACACGCCCGAGACGAAGACGCAGCATTCTACGGAAAACACCGTGTGTTGGAAACCTTTTGTTGCGGTTGACGGTTGCGGGTGGACGAGTCAGCGCCGGGGGAAACCGCCGCCGCCCATGCCACCCATTCCGCCGGGGCCTCCGGGGCCGCCAGGACCTCCGCCCCCCATCATGCCGGACATGCCGCGCATCATCTTCTGCATCCCGCCCTTCTGGCCGGCTTTCTTCATCATCTTCTGCATCTGCTTGTGCTGCTTGAGCAGACGATTGAGATCGGGCACCTGCAGCCCCGCACCCATGGCGATACGACGCTTGCGCGAGCCGTTGATGATCTCGGGCTTGCGGCGCTCCTGCGGGGTCATCGAGTTGATCAGCGACTCGAGCTTGCCGAACTCCTGCTCGGCACCCTTGTTCTGGGCCATCTCCGCCATCTGCCCCATCCCCGGGAGCTTGGACATCAGGCCACCCATGCCGCCCATCTTCTTGAGCTGCTGAAGCTGGTCGCGGAAGTCCTCGAGGTCGAACCCCTGGCCCTTCTTGACCTTCTTGGCCAGCCGCTCGGCCTTGCCCTTGTCGACGTTGCGCTCGGCTTCCTCGATCAGCGACAGCACGTCGCCCATGCCGAGAATGCGCGAGGCCACCCGGTCGGGATGGAACGGCTCAAGCGCATCGACCTTCTCGCCCATCCCCATGAACTTGATCGGCTTGCCGGTGATATGACGCACCGACAGCGCCGCACCGCCGCGCGCATCGCCGTCGGCCTTGGTCAGGATGACCCCGGTCAGCGGCAACGCGTCGTGAAACGCCTTGGCGGTGTTGGCGGCGTCCTGGCCGGTCATGGCATCGACGACGAACAGCGTCTCCTGGGGCTGAATCGCTCGATTCAGGGCCTGGATCTCCGCCATCATCGCCTCGTCCACCGCCAGCCGCCCGGCGGTGTCGACGATCACCACGTCGTGGAACTGGATCTTGGCGTGCTTGATCGCCGCCTCGGCGATCGCCACCGGCTGCTGGGCGCTGGTCGACGGGAAGAAGTCGACCTCGACCTCCCTGGCCAGCGTCTCGAGCTGATCGATGGCCGCCGGCCGGTAGACGTCGGCGGAGACCACCAGCACTTTCTTGTTCTCGCGCTCGCGCAGGTACTTGGCCAGCTTGGCGACGGAGGTGGTCTTGCCCGCACCCTGCAGGCCGGCCATCAACACGACCGCGGGCGTGCCCTTGAGCGTCAGCGCCTCGTTGGCCTGGCCCATGATCGACTCCAGCTCCTGCTGGACGATCTTGACGAACTGCTGGCCCGGCGAGAGGCTCTTGGAGACCTCCTGCCCGACCGCGCGCTCGCGCACGCGGTCGACGAAGTCCTTGACCACCGGCAGCGCCACGTCGGCTTCGAGCAGGGCCCGACGGACCTCGCGCAGCGTGTCCTTGATGTTGTCTTCGGTCAGACGCGCCTGGCCGGTGATCGACTTGAGCGTCTGCGACAGGCGATTGGAGAGACTTTCGAACATGAAACGCTCCGGGCAGCGATGCCTGGCGCCAGCGTGGCTCGAACCCGAGCTCGCGACGCCGCTGGAAAGGAATGTGGGCAGCATTATACGCATGGATGCGGTTCGGCTCCATGCAGCGCGGTGCCACGAGTCGATGGCTGGGCGAGTTGGCGGTGATTGGGTATAGTGGCGGCGGAGCGCGATGGCCTGTCATCCAGGGTTCGTTGCCACCGGCAACAGCCCCTGGCACATCCGCATCTCGTACTCTTTTCATCGTCATGGCGGCTGTTCGAAGACCGCCCACGAGGCCAAAACACCGATGCCGGCGCTTCCTTTCGCCCTTGTCGCTATTGTCTGTTATCTCGCCGCCGGGCTGTGGCAAAGCCTGAGCCTCGCCCGCCGGGTCGCCGAACGCCCGACCTGGGTGCGCGGCGTCGGGCTGATCGCGCTGGCCTGCCACACCTTCATCGTCGCCCTGGCCATCATCGGCCCCCACGGCCTGCACCTGGGCCTGACCCAGAGCGCGGCACTGGTAGGCTGGCTGGTCGTGGCGCTGCTGCTGGCCGCCAGCCTGTTCAAGCCCGTGCTCAACGCCGGCGTCTGCGTCTTCCCGCTGGCCGCCATCACCATCGTCGGCGTCGTCGGCATGCCCAGCCGGATGATCGAGTCCGGCGTCTCCCCCGGTCTCTATTTCCATATCCTGAGTTCGATCGCCGCGTTCTCCTTCCTGGCCATCGCCGCGGTCCAGGCCGCGCTGCTCGGCTTTCAGCACCACGCGCTGAAGCGCCGTCAGACCAGCGGCATCGTCCAGGTGCTGCCGCCGCTGACCCGCATGGAGCAACTCCTGTTCGAGCTGATCTGGTGCGGCATGCTGCTGTTGACGGCAGCCATCGTCAGCGGGTTCGTGTTCGTCGACAACCTGTTCGCCCAACACCTGGCCCACAAGACCATCCTGTCGCTGCTGGCGTGGCTGATATTCGCCGGCCTGCTGGCAGGGCATCATCTTCTCGGCTGGCGCGGACCCAAGGCGGTGCGCTGGACACTGGCCGGCGTCGCGATGCTGGTACTGGCGTTCTTCGGCACCAAGTTCGTGCTCGAATACATCTTCCACTACAACGCCTGACCTCTTACCCGGCCGGAAACTCCGCCGCGCGATCATCGGCCGCGTTGACAGGCTTCGGCTAACCCCCTAC
>NZ_CEXLVS010000175.1:0-8645 GCF_982684285.1 Salinicola sp.
GGGTACGTATTCCGCCTTGCAGATCGGCAGCGACAGCGTCGGCGCGCCGGCCTTGAGAATGAGGTCGGCGCGTTTCTTCGGCGACCACACCAGCGGAAAGCTGGCACTGGAGAGCGCCACGCGCAGGCGATGCCCCTCGGGCAGGCGGTAGCCGATCAGATCCAGCGCCACGCGTATCTCCATTGGCTCGCCCGGTACCGGCGGGGTGATCGTGGCCGAATCGTCTCGCAGGTTGAGGTTGAGCGTGGCGTAGCTGATCAGCGCGCTTTCGCCACTGGGAGCGACGTCGCACAGGCGCACGTGCAACTGGCCGCAATCCTCGGCACTCGTCAGCGTGGCGGTGAGTGTGGGCTGGCCGAGGATATCGAGACCGTAGAGATAGGGCTCGGAATCGAAGGTCAGTGCCAGGCCGTCGTCGCGGCGCTGGTCCGGCGGGAAGTCCGCACCGAACCACAGCGGAATGTATTCTCCCTGCAGCGAGCCGGCGGTGAGCGGGGAGGCGATCGCGCGGTCCTGGCTCAATCGACCGTTCGGCGTCAGGCCGGTGTCGCCCAGCGCAAGCGACCACGCCTCGATCTCATCCGCCGGCGCGGGCCAGCCTTGGGTGCGAACCCACCGGCCGGGGCGTTCCAGATACCGGGGCGCCGGCGGCACGCCATCCTGCAGGTAGAAGGTGCACTCGGGTTCGTCCATGATCCCGGTGTCGATGTCCTTGAGCCAGTAGTCCCACCAGCGCAGCGCCTCCTGCAGGAAGCCGATGGCGGGATCGGGAATCGCGAAGTGCGGATACTTGTGCATCCACGGCCCCAACAGTGCCTTCTTCGGGCAGGAGAGATTCTCCATCATGCGCGGGATGGTGTTGACGTAGGAATCCGCCCAGCCGCTGATCATGTAGACCGCCGCTTCGATATTCTCGTAGCTCTCGCAGATCGAGCCGTGACGCCAGTAGTCGTCGCGGTGCTGATGCGTGAGCCAGGGATCCATCAGCAGCGGCATGTTGTCGAGGCGATGCTTCCACATCTCCCGCCAGCGATCGCCAACCAGCGCCGGGTCGGGCACCGCGGCGGAGAAGCTCAGCATGGTCGCCGCCCAGCCGAGATTCTCCAGCAGCATGTTGCCGCCCTTGTAGTGGATATCGTCGGCGTAGCGGTCATCGGTGGAGCAGAGCGTGATGATCGCCTTGAGCGGCTCGGGCCTGAGCGCGGCCACCTGCAGGCCGTTGAAGCCACCCCAGGAGATGCCCATCATGCCGAGCTTGCCATTGCACCACGGCTGCGAGGCGATCCAGTCGATCACTTCCAGCGCGTCGGCCTGTTCCTGGGGGGCGTACTCGTCCTTCATCAGGCCGTCGGATTCGCCGTTACCGCGCATATCGACCCGCACGCAGGCGTAGCCGTGGCCGGCGAACCAGGGGTGGGTGAGCTCGTCGCGAACCGCGGTGCCGTCTCGCTTGCGGTAGGGCAGGTATTCGAGGATCGCCGGCACCGGTTTCGATTCGGCGTCCTCCGGCAGCCAGATTCTGGCGGCCAGGCGAGTGCCGTCGGCCAGCACGATCCACTGGTTCTCGATCTCGCGCACGCGGTGCGGGAAGTCCTGTCTGATTCTCATGCCTCGTCCTTGGCGGTGGTTGAGGGAGTCTTGCGTGTCGGCATCGTGTCGAGCCGATCGGGGTACTTGAGCCAGACCCACAGCGAGCCGGTGGCCAGCAGCACGATCAGCATGGCGGGCAACCCGCCCAGGTTGGAGAGCATCTTGATGCCGTCGATTCCCACGAAGCTGACCATGACCCAGGAGACCACGCCGACGATCACGCCCCAGATCACCTTCATGGGGACGCCGGCATTGAGATCGGAGTCGGCGGTCAGGCCGCGGGTGCAGAGGTTGCCGATGGCGTCGGTCTGGGAATCCGCCGCGGTGACGTAGGAGATGTAGGCGATGAACAGCAGCAGCGGAATCCATACCTGGGAGAACGGGAGTTGGCGGAACAGCTCATAGAGCACGTTCTCGACGCCGCGGTCGTTGAGCACGGCATAGAGATCGGCGCCGCCCGTGTCCAGATGCGACTGTCCCAGATGTGATTGAAAGTAGAGCGCGGTGCCGGAGAAGATCAGGATCCACACGCTGGCGAACAGCGCCGGATAGAGCAGGTTGACGCGCAGGAACTCACGTACCGTGTAGCCGCGGGAAATCTTGCCCAGGAACAGCGCCGCCACCGGCGCCCAGGCGAACCACACCGCCCAGTAGAAGATCGACCACCACTGCGGCCACTGGTCGTCGGCGGCGGCGCCGGTGAAGAGGCTCTTGGTGAAGAAACCGTCGAGATAGACGCCGAACGACTCGACGCCCAGCGCCAGGCAGAAGACGGTGGGGCCGACGATGAACATGAACACGCCGAGAATCCCGAGCAGCACGGCATTCAACGACGACAGCCGGGCGATCCCCTTCTGCAGACCGCTGGCCGCAGAAATCACGAAGGTCACCACGATGATGGCGATGATCACGCCGAGTCGCAGCGGGCTGGTCTCGCCGCCGAGATACTGGCCCGCGCCGCCGGCCAGGGTCAGCGCGCCGGTGCCCAGCGAAGACGCCATGCCGGCCACCAGCGCATAGAGCGAGATGGCATCGATCAGCCCGCCGAAGCGTTTGACCCTGGGGCCGAAGATCGGCTCCAGCATGCTCGAGATCGAAAAGCGCAGGCGCAGGTTGTAGAAGGCGAGCGCAAAGATCAGCGCCGGGACGGCGTAGATGGCGTAGGGCGTGAACGACCAGTGCAGGAACATGGTCGACATCGCGAACAGCATGGCATCGCTGGAACCGGCCTCCAGGCCGCTGGAGGCGGGCGGGCCCATGTAGTGGTAGAGGGGCTCGGCGGTGGTCCAGAACAGCACGCCCACGGCCAGCGTGGTGCATAGCGTGATCGAGAACCAGCGCAGCCGCGACAGCAGTGGCGTGGCATCCCGGCCGCCGATGCGGACACGGCCGAGCGGAGAAAAATAGACGATCACCGCCATGATCAGCAGATAGAGGCTGCCGAGGCTGAACAGCCACGAGAAGTTGGTCAGGACCGCATCGTTGAGCGCGCTGGCCGTGGCCAGAAACGCGTCCAGATCGACATAGCTGGCCACGACCGCTGCCAGCAGGATCAGAAAGGTCGGCCAGAATACCAGTGGCCGCAGCGAAGTTTGCATAGCCGTCTCCCGTTATCGTTATCGTAGGCGCCGATGCGCCGTGCTCATGGCGGTATAACCTAACGCCTTTGCCGCCCCGTCGGGCAAGCGGTCGCTGGGAATGAGGCCATGCGACTAGCTCATGGGCAGGGTGGCGGAGGTGGCTGCCAGGCGCTGTAGAATGATGCGGCCAGGAATCGACGAAGGAGACGCAATGGAGCCTGAAGACCTCACCAGACTGGTCAGTCGCAAGATGCCCTTCGGCAAGTACGAGGGGTGGTTGATCGCCGACCTGCCGGGCCCATACCTGAACTGGTTCGCCCGGGAAGGCTTCCCCGACGGGGAGATCGGGCGTCTGCTGGCGTTGATGCACGAGATCGATCACAACGGCCTCAGTGGGCTTTTGGACCCTCTGAGAGAGCGGCGGTGACGCCGGTAGCCGGGCTGGTCGAACAACTTTTTCTGCGGCGAATGCCGCAAGGCCCACTGCAGCCCGATGACATCGGGCTGCGTTCGGCGGCGATTGATCGCCGGAAATCGCTGCGTCTGGAACCCCATTATTTCAGTGTCGACCCTTACATGCGAAACCGCATGCAGCCAGAGGGATACGACTATATCGCGCGATGGCAGACTGGCAGTGTGCTCTCGGGCTGGGCGCTGGCTCGGGTCGGGGAGAGTCAGTCGCCGATGTGGCAACGGGGTGACTGGGCGCTCGGGCATCTTCCGATGCAGACGATGGTGGAGCATGACGGGGCTGGGTTGATCCGCTATCCGGCGTCGGCGGAACCGCCCCTGGCGGGACTGCATCCGCTAGGGATGACCGGATTCACTGCCTGGCTGGGAGTGTGCCGCATCGGCCGACCGTTGGCATCGGACACGGTGCTGGTCGGTGCCGCTGCCGGTGCGGTGGGGTCTCTGGCGGCGCAGTGGGCTCGACGTGCCGGGGCGCAGGTGATCGTGACCGCCGGACGCAGAGAAAAGCGGGAGTGGTTGAAGGCGGTCGGTTTCGAGCACGTGCTCGACCACCGCGCGCCGGACTATGCCGAGCGGCTGCGCGAGATCTACCTGATGGCATCACGCTCAATTTCGAGAGTCTCGGCGGATCGGCGTTCGAGATCGCCAACACCCTCATGCGCCCCGGCGGTCGAGTGGTGCTGTGCGGGCTGATCAGCCAATACCAGCAGCCCGAACCCCGCCGGGCGCCAGCCAACCTGGCGCGCCTCGGTGGTTTGGGCGTCAGTGTTCACCCTTTCGTCGCGCCCGAATATCTCCATGAGTGGGAAGCGTTCCAGCGCGCTACCCAACTGCCTGTGGCAGCGGGCGAACTCGTTTGGCGTCTGGATATCGTCGAAGGTGGGCTGGCGGCGGTTCCCAGGGCGCTGACAGGGCTATTCGATGGCGACAATCTGGGCAAGCGGGTAGTGAAGATGGACTATCGCTAATTGGCTACGTCTCGGTTCTCCTCTGGCACTAACTCAGCCAGCGGCCGATGCCATAAGCGGCGAGCCATCCGATCAGTACGGCCAGGGCAAGCCAGGACCAGCGTCGCCAGCGCGTCTGATGGCGGCTGAGGGCGATCTGCAGCTGCTGCGTCAGCAGCTCCTGGCGAACCACGATGCGTTCGGGGGACGAGGAAAAATCGGTGGCGGTGTCCCCTTGCCAGTGGGGGGCATGGGTCATGCCCAGACCCGCCCGCAGCCTGCCGAGGTCGTCCAGCAGTGCATGCAGGTCGTCATAGGCTTCGCGATGCGCCGCGTCGCCGAGAGCGCTCAGTGCATCGGCCTTCAGCGTCCGATTGTTGCAGCGTTCTGCAGCCCTGACGATGGCTCTGGGCGTTGCGTCCTTGGCGATGCCGAGTCGGCGATAGAGATCACGCATGTTGCATCAACAGGTCGTAGGCGTTCTTGATCCGCTGGAAACGCTGCGAAGCCAAGGATATTCGCAAGTCGCCCTGGCCGTGGAAGCGATCGGGATGATGGCGCTGTGCCAGGCGGCGGTAGGCGCGTTTGATATCGGTCGAAGAGGCATGCTCGTCGAGTTCCAGGACCTGCAAGGCCAGCCGGATTCGGTAGTGGGGTTGGGGGATGTCGGCCGCCTGCTGCCACTGGCGTTGTCGTCGCTGCTGTTCTTGACGTGAGGCTTCTTCCTGACGCGCTCGCTCCCGGCGCTGGGCTTCGGCCTGGCGCTCCTCTTCCTGGCGCTGGGCCTCGGCCTGGCGTGCCCGTTGCAGGCGTTCTTCTTCCTGGCGCCGCCGCTCCGCTCGTTGACGTGCCTGCTGGCGCAGGCGGTCACGCTCAAGGCGATTCTCCCGTCGTCGCGCATGCGCGGACAGGATTCGGGCTCGCCAGCCTAGCCAACGCTGAGTCCCGCGCGGAGAGGGAGCCGGGGTATCGGTGTCTGCCTCGGCTGCCGGCTCGGCTTGCTCTTGCTGCTGCCAATACGCCTGCCGGCTGGGGTCGCTGGGAGGCGTCAGGGCGCGGCCGGCCACCTCGCGGAACAGCCGTGCAAAAGCAGCGGGCGTCACGCCCGAAAGATCGGAGAGAAAGCGCAGGATGTGGTGATTGCGCGGGCTGAGATCGCCCTCGCTCGTGGCCAGCCCGATCGCGCGCCGCAGGAAGGGATGCGACTGTTCATCGACGCGTTCGCGTAACACCACCTCGGCGGCCAGTTGGATGGCCTTGAGGTCGGCTCTGGCGATCGCCAGCAACGTGTCGAGATCCCGGGAATGGCGATAGCCGTTGGCCAGCACTTCGAGATAGCGCCGGTCCTCGGCAAGCACGGCGCGCTTGTTGACGTAGACCCACGCCAACAGCAGCAGGGCCGCGGTATCCGGAGGGTAACGACTTTTCAGCAGCAGAAGCTCGAAAGCGGAAAAGCGCGCTGGGGCCATCGATGAATCCAAGCGGAGAAAGGGTTGTTGTCGTCATTGGTTGGATTCTGAGTATACCCAAACTCGACGAAGAGTCGTCACCGTTGCGCCTCGCCGATAGGTTCCGCTGAAGCATAGGCCAGTGCTGCAAGTCGATATATCGAGCTGCTCATGCGTTGGCGGTGAATGACCCGGTAAGGTCGAGAATGGCCTGGGCCAGACTGCGGTCGACGATGAGCGTATTGAACAGCCCAGCCTTGGCAGCGGCGATCGTTGCCTGGGCTCGATAAGCACCGGCACCGGTACCGATGACCCGGGGAACCCTGCGTAATTGGTCCACCGAGATACCGAGGACGCGACGGTCCAGTTCGCTTTCTATGGCCTGTCCATGCTGATCGAAGAGTCGACCACTGATTTCGCCGCAGGCGCCTTTGTCGGCTATCTCCTCGGCCTCGCTCGCTGTCAACATGTTGTAGAGCGCCGAGCCGGAGGGGCGCCAGGCACCGACTGATACGACGGCGATATCCAACTCCTCGATTCGGGCCAACGAGCGGGCGATATCGGGTTGGCGCGCCAACGCCCTCGCTGTTTCGGCCTCCTGCAGTACCAGGGGGGCATAGATGGGGTATGCCGTGCCATTGGCGGCTTCTGCGATGATGCGAATGGTCTCGACCGATCCGAGTCGGTTGCCGGTGAGGTGGATGGCTCCGGCGAGCTGCACGACCTCGCAGGTGGGCAACTGGCGGATCTGGCGTGCCATCGACTCGATCACACGGCTCCAGGTCATGCCGACGGTCTGGCCGGGTTTGATCTCGTCGTCGAGCACTATGGCAAGGCGGTGGGCGACGGCTTCGATGGTGGATTGGTCGCTACCCGGTATGCGGTCCACCACAATGGCGTGTTCGATTCCCAAGGCCGCGGCCACGTCCAAGCCCATCTCCGGTGACAGTTGCGCGGGATGGCGAATGCTGATCATGACCAATCCCGTTTCCCGGGCCTCCTTCAACAGTCGCGCGACCTGAAAACGGCTGATACCGAAGTGACGCGCCAGATCGCTCTTGGATTCGTCCTCCAGGAAATAACGACGAACCATCTCAAATATCTGATCCTCGCCGACAGAAGCCCTTTGTGGCCGAGTTTTACTGGCATCCGTCATAAAGCCTCCCTCTACATCCTTAGTTGTAGTCGTCGGTCGAAAACTTGCCCTGAGCGATAGTACCAGCATACGCTCTTGCTCGTTTGAGGCTAATGGCGCTCATCCGAGCATTAGCATGCGCCGTCTCATCGTGACTGGATCACCAACGACAACTTGGGTCATGGGCCCGCTGCCTCCTGACGGGGTTCGCCAAACGAGAGGAATGTCATGAGCGTCGATGATCTGCAGGACCCCACGCGGTCAGAGGGCAAATCCAGAAAGGCGGCATTTGCTGCGTTCAGCGGTGCCTTCATCGAATGGTATGACTTCTATCTCTACGGCATCGCCTCGGCGCTGGTGTTTCCGCAACTGTTCTTCGCCGATGCCGACGCTTCCGTCAGCCTGATGGCCTCGTTCGGCGCCTTCGCCGCCGGTTTCATCGCCCGCCCCATTGGTGCGTTGCTGTTCGGCCACTTCGGAGACCGGCACGGTCGCAAGACGATGCTGATCATCACCGTTCTCATCATGGGCGTATGCACGCTGTTGATGGGGCTCGTGCCGACTTACGAATCGATCGGCTGGTGGGCGCCCGCGGCGCTGATTACCCTTCGTATCGTGCAGGGGCTGGGAATAGGCGGTGAATTCGGCGGCGGTGCGCTGGTTGCGCTGGAGAACGCGCCGAGCCGAAAGCGCGGGCTGATGGGCAGCTTTCACCAGTTGGGTACGCCGATGGGGCTGCTGGTCTCTACCGGGGTCTTCTCCCTGGTCCAACTGTTGCCGGAGTCGAGCTTTCTGGCGTGGGGCTGGCGGATTCCGTTTCTGCTGAGCGGTGTCTTTCTCGTCTTCGCCCTGTTCCTCCGCAGTTCGCTGCCAGAGACGGAAGTCTTCCGCAAGCGAAAGACACAAGAGCCCGCGCGCCACATCCCGTTGATGAGCCTGCTTCGCGAGCAACCGGGCCATCTGTTGCTCGGACTCGGCGCGCGCATGGCCGATGCGGTGACCTTCAACGTCATCAACGTCTTCGGTATCGCCTACGCCACGTCGACGCTGGGATTGTCGCAGCAGATGATGCTGACCGGTTTCGTCATGTCCGCCGCGGTGCAGGTCTTCCTGACACCGTTGATCGGCATGTTCTCCGACCGGGTGGGGCGCCGTCCGGTCTACATGGCGGGCATCGTCGTCTGCGCCATCGGGGGGCTGGCCTATTTTCCCCTGCTGTCCACCGGAGAGGCCTGGGTCGTCTGGCCGACCATCATCGTGGTGCAGGCGGTGGGCACTGGGCTGATGTTCACCATTCAGGGCACCTTCTTCGCCGAGATGTTCTCGACGCGCGTACGCTACACCTCGCTCGGCATGATCTATCAGGGCTCGGCGCTGTTGGGCGGTGCACCGACGCCGTTGATCGCCGCCGCGCTGGCCAGTGCCTTCGCCGGTAGTTACTGGGGGCCGGCGCTCTATCTGTTTGACATGACAT
>NZ_CEXLVS010000176.1:0-8600 GCF_982684285.1 Salinicola sp.
GTTGATAGTGTTCTCGCGGGTATTAATGGCATCAGATAGTGGATTTGTTTACCACTGATTAGCGAGAACACTATCAACGGAATGACAAGCCACACCCAGGCAAGACGTTGATATCGAAAGCGTGGCAAACGTGGCCAGGTAACCGGCCACACCATCCAGGGAAACGTAATCAGTGGCAGCCATGGGATATACCACCACAGTGGGTGTGCATGGGCCATCGCGTCATGAAGCCGATCGACACTTTGGCCCCAAAGCAATTCCCGGGCATAGCTACTGCCGCCCAGCCAGGACGCAGAGAGGGCCCAGCACAACAACATGCTCGTGCCGATTAAGAGCGAGAGTCCTACCCGCATACGTCCCTCGGGTCCTAGTGGCTTCTCGCGCCACCAGGGCATGGCGAGAAGAATCGGCACGAGAGTAACGAAAATGGCAGGTCCCTTGGCCAGCAGTGCCAGCCCTAGCCAGACTCCGCTGACGAGGCTTTTCCGCGTGGTCAAGTGTCCTTGGATCAGGGGACTGATAGCGCCCAGCAGACAGGCGGTCAACAGGATGTCGAACATCAAGGCACTGCTGTAAAGATCCCACATCAGCATCGCCATCATCAACATAGGCGCGAGCCGTGCTCGACTGCCGGCGTAGCCCAGGCGACGGGCTATTCGATAGAGATGAATCATCGCCACTAGAGACGCAAGGGGACCTATGAGTTTAGGCCACCAGCCGTTGACGCCAAATATTCCCCAGCCAATATGAATCAACCAGAACAGCAAAGGGGGCTTATCGGCGTAGGCCTCGCCATTCATCACTGGCACCCACCAGGAATGTGAGTGCCACATTTCCCAGGCAACAGAGACGTAACGTGTCTCGTCAATGGGTAAGAACGGGCGTGTCAGGGCTCCAGCGACTGCTATCAACCACAGGAAAGTGATGATAAGCGTATCGCGATGCTTGGCTTCCCAGAGCCGGACATAGAAGCGTCTTGAACTTGCCAAATTGGTACCCAAGTCAGAGGAACCTTGATTTCAGCCATACCTTGAGCGATGAGTCTTAACAAAACATTATCGATTGGTATTGATGCGAATTTAGGGTCTTCAGCTTGGGTCCGATCGAACATTGGTCCTAGATAAGCCAGCGTTAAGCTGCCTGTGCCTCAATCTAGTCTATGACTTCCGGGAGAATGTCAGCATGACTAGCGAGGACATGAATACAATGAACGTTTTGTTGGTTGAAAGCGACCTTCTACTGGGTGGGGAAATTAAAGAAATGCTCGCCAGTGAAGGATATCGTGTCACCTGGTTGACCGAAGGCGAGCAGGTTGCACAGAAGATTCGCTCTGAACCTTTCTTGCTGCTGATACTTGATCTGGAATTACCTGATATCGATGGATTGAGCGTGTTGAGGAAGGTTAGGTCTCATTCTCAGCTACCCATCATGATCTTCGCGCGAGGGGATGATGTTGAAAGGAATATCCTGGGGCTCAATGCGGGGGCAGATGATTACATGGTCGAACCCTTTGGTACTCAGCCGCTTCTCGCCCGCATTCGTGTATTGACCCAGCGCGCTGGGGAAAAAACCGCCCAGCCACTATCGTTGGGACGCCTGTCAATTAACGAACTTGGGCACCAGGTCAGTTGGAACGGTACTCCCATTAACCTCGGGCGGAGAGAGTTTTCTTTGTTACTCGAGCTTGCCCTTCACCGGGACGTGGTGATGTCACGCCTCGAACTTGAAAAAAAGCTTTACACCAAGGACAAAGAAATCGGTTCCAATGCTCTTGAAGTTCACATACATCACTTGAGGCGCAAACTTGATAAGCAACTCATAATGACTATTCGAGGGGTTGGTTATCGTCTTGATAGCCGTGCGGCATGAAATCCATTCGGCGTTATCTGAATATAACACTGGCAATCGTCCTTTTCGTTATCATTGGTTTGGCGGTCACCGCTGCATACTATATAACGCGTCATGAGATGGAAGAAATCTTCGATGCCCAACTGAGCGTGCAGGCTCGAATTGTTGCATCGCTGGTGGGCGTTCATACCTCCAGCGATGAATATGCAATGATCGCCAGGCAACTGTCCCAGCCGGGACACTTCGCTCGATGGTTTGACCCATCCCATCGCTTTACGCTCAATCCCGATAACTCGAACCTTTACGATGATGAAGAGCGGGTGCTGTCGATGGGGTTCTGGGATGCCATGGGTCGACCTATTCTAATGGGCGCGCGTTGGAATGAGCCGGATCGTGCTTTCCCCGCGCCCGATAAAACAGGACATCGTTCGCAATCCTACGATGGCAATTTGTGGCGCGTCTTCAGTCTGCATCTGAAGGATGGTCGCTGGGTCAGTATTGGTCTGAGGGAGACCTTCCAAAGTGAGCTGTCCAATAAGATCGCGATGGGCAACCTCGCCCCACTCCTCTTTGCCTTACCGATTCTGTTTTGGCTGATCGCTCACTTCGTTCGCCGAGGGCTAAACCCGATAGACCAGCTTTCTCGTCAGGTAGAAGCTCGCGACGAGAAAGATCTCAGTACGATCCATATGTGGGTACCTCGGGAATTGGAAGCGCTACATCGCGCGCTCAATGATTTTATCTCTCGATTGGCGAGCACATTGGAACGTGAGCGACGCTTCACGGCAGACGCGGCCCATGAAATGCGCACCCCGTTGGCCGCAATGAAGATTCATCTGGATAATGCTCGTCACGGTGAGACAAGTTCCCTAGATAAAGCGTATCAGGGTGTTGAGCGGCTACAGCGAGTGGTAGAGCAGTTGCTACTGCTGGCGCGCCTGGATATTAGCGATGAAAGACCTGCGAGGGAGAAGGTAAATCTCTCCGGGCTGATTCTCGAATTGGTTGCTGATATCTGGCCCCAGGCGGAAGCCAGTCATCAAGTGATAGACGTAGGAGATGACGGTTCAGTATGGGTTCTGAGCAACCGGACTGAATTGGGAATACTGATTCGTAACTTGTTGGATAATGCGCTGCGTTATACACCGGTTGGTGGCGAGGTGGCGGTAAATTGGGGAGGGGAAACTGGGTTTGCCTGGGTGGTCATCGAAGACTCGGGTCCCGGCATCCCCGACGATATGCTTGATTTGGTTAAACAGCGTTTTCAGCGCAACGCCAATCAGCATATCAGCGGGAGTGGTCTGGGGTTGGCGATCGTGGTGGAGATCGCCGAGCGTCAGCGAATAACGCTGACACTCGAGAATCGTCCTGTAGGCGGGCTTTCTGCCAGGTTGGATTGGCATGATCCCAGTATTTAAATCCACTAGACGCTAGGGCCGTGCTGCTTGTCTGGCAGCGTGGTGGGTGCCACGTATAGCGGCGCCGCGTCAGCATCGCTCTGGCAGGCGCTGACAGCACCTGCCGGTATCAGCCACCACGTGTCGCCATTTTGGACCCCCAAGTCGTGCATCTGCGATCGATCGATGCAAGCATAATCCTCGGCCTCACGCTGGATCGCCAGCATCCAGCGACTTGAATCTGCCTGAAGCCAGGCAAAGGCTCGGCTGAATTGATCGCGATTACGCGTCCCATCGCCAAAGTGGACACTGGGCTGACGTGACTGGAGCAGAAATTCCTCGTCGTAGTCCGGCATGGCGAGCCAGGCGCCTTTGCCTGTCATCTGAACGACCTTTGCCATCATGTCCCGGGGAGAACGAGCCGGGTCCTGTAATGCGTAGCCCCATGTAGACCAACTCACCCAGAAAACGACTAACCACGCACCGAGTGCCCAAAGGCCACGGCGTGGACGAAAGCCAAGCAGCAATCCCATGGCGATCGTGCCAATGGTGATCCACCATGCCCAGGGGACCACATCATGACGTTCGGCTACGCGTTGCAATGCGTTCAGGCCTGACGCCCCCAGAATGCCTGTCAGAAGGAATACACTCCCCAGGATGGCCAATAACGCGAAGCCCAGCCAATGCAACTTGCGTTTGCCAAGTAGACCTGGCATCAGCGGGACTAGCGCCATCACCAACAGTGGCAGGGTCGGCAACATGTAGACACCGCGCTTGCCCGGCGACAGCGAAAAGAAGATCACGATCAGCACGACAGCGGTCAGGGGTAATATGATTCTGGCATCGCCACGACGCAGGCGCCGCCACCAGGCTGGTATGGCCCAGGGGAATGCGAGTACGAGCGGCATCCACGCCCACGGGAGTACTTCCAATAAATAGTAATACCAGGGCGCAAGATGGGCCCAGGATTCCGCGTAGCGCTGACCGGTCTGCTTGAACAAAATATTGTCGCGATAGGCCGCGAGCGCAGGATCTCCGCTCGTTGTCGCCATGATGATCATCGGTACGCCCCAGGCAGCGATGCATAGCACCAACACACTGATTCCCTGAAGCAGATCCTTTATGCCGATGCGTGTCACGCTGCCGCGATAAGCTAACCATAACCAGGTAGGTAGCAGGGCCAGGGGCAGGATACCGACACCTTTGGTAATAATTCCAAGGCCCATGGCGGCCCAACTAATCAACCACCAGCGCTTGGAGGGTCCCAGCAGCGCATGGCGTAGCAGCCCATAGGCGCCCAGAGTCGTGAAGAAGGTCAGCATCATGTCGATCTGAGCAGTCTTGGCTTGCAGCACGAATTGCAATGCGGCCAGCAACGTTAGACCAGACATGATGGCCAAGCGGCGTCCGTAAAGGCGTCGACTGAGATCAACGACCAACACCAGGCAGCCTAGAGCGGCCAGGGTAGTAGGAATTAGAAAGCCAAGCCGGACGGATCCCGTGAGGGCAATGGATAGTGCCGATGCCCACATGAAGACTGGCGGTTTGTCTGGATAGAGTTCCCCTCCCCGATGTGGGAACCAGAATTGCCCGGTGCGCAGCATTTCCAGCGCATTGAGGGCAAAACGTGGCTCATCGGCGGGCCATGGATCACGCAGGCCGATACCGATGCCGAGGAGAATGATGGCAAACAGCATCAGGAGCAACCAGGCACGGCGATAGTGTGCCTGGGAGGGGTCATTCCAGAAGTCTTCCATCTGCGATGGCATTCCGTTCAGAGGGTCTGATTGTCGTCGGACGGCTTGGAGTGCTGCCGTTCACTGCGGATTAACATAAGATTGCGGGCATAAATGACCAACCCGGCCCCCTGTCCAGCGATGAATACGGGGTCATGGCGATAAATGGCGTAGGCCAGAAGCGTCGTGCCTCCACCTAAACTGAAGAACCAGAATGCAACCGGTACGACGCTACGCCTTACCCGTTCACTTGCTAGCCATTGCACAATGAATCGCGCTGAAAATAGTGTTTGTCCGGCAAAGCCAACGCAGACCCATATCCATTCGGTATTCATCGTTTCGACTCGACTTCTGTTTTATCTGGCTTGTGTGTGACGCTACTCGTGACGACGTGTGACGCTACTCGTGACGACGCTGGCATCCGCGTTCGCTATCGGCAGACGGCTTCTTCGTCGTAACCACATCACCCCAACCATATCGACTAGGCCTACCCAGAGGCGGTTATTGAGCCCGTAGTGTGATTTGCCAGTCCCCCGCTGACGGTGATTCACGGGAAGTGAAACGCAACTGCCTCCCTGGGCTTGTACCAAGGCAGGCAGGAATCGGTGCATGTGATCGAAATAGGGAAGTGATAAAAAGGCATCACGGCGAATGATCTTCAAGCCACAGCCTGTATCCGGTGTAGAGTCATTGAGCATCGCCGAGCGTACTTTATTGGCGATCTTTGAAGACATTCGCTTGATCCAGTCATCGCGACGATTGGTTCTGTGCCCAGCCACTAAGGTGACGCCATCGAGTTGCGCTCGCTCGAACAAGTTAGGCAGATCTGCTGGGTCGTTCTGCCCATCACCATCAAGCGTGCCAAGCCAGACGCCACGTGCCGCCCAGGCTGCTTGCCAAACTGAGGTACTCTGTCCAGCACTTTTCGAGTGGCGCAAAGGACGCACACGGTCATCTCCGGAAGCTCTTTGTTCCAATAACGACCAGGTCTCGTCGGTGGAGGCGTCGTCAACGACGATGACTTCGTAATCGATGGATTCCAAGGCGACAGCGATTTCGTCCAATAATGTCGGGAGGTTGCCGGCCTCATCTTTGGCGGGAATGAGTATCGAAAGCAAAGGGGAGTGCATCGCGTCGGATTTCCTAGCTTGGAGCCATAAGGTTGTTCAGAACATGGCGAGGTAAGTAGCCACGCTGGGCAGTATTTAGCAAATGCTATCTGCTCTCGATGGTTCTAGAGCGGGTGCTCTGCAACGCAGCTGGCTATCGTCACGGATTAGGCTTAAAAAACCCTTAAGGCCGATGTCAGGGGGAGACTTTAGTCTAGGGTGAGGGGCGTAAAAGTACGACAGAAATTGCCGTGTGCATCCGAAAGAGAAGTCATCGGCAAGGTGGATGTCAAAAAGTTTTGATGATGGAAGTGCAGCGGCCTTTCATTGCTTGCAATAGATTTAATCTTTGTTAAGCTTTATCTGATGGTTAATGGAGGTTTGAGTTTTGCAACACCTTGAGCCTCTGTTTTTTAGGGCAGGCTAGAAAAATAACAGGAAAGATTCATGCGTGTCTTGATCTATACGGAAAATGTCGACAGCGGAATGTTTTGGCAAAAGAAGCTCGAATCACAATCCATTGGCGCTTTTCTTATCAGTGGTATGGATGAGGTCGATGCGAGGCTCGGTGCGGCTGAGCATGATGCAATCCTTCATATATTTTGTGAGAATAGTTCTCACAATTATAAAGCGCTTGGCCAGTTGAGGAGAGGGCGAACACTGCCTATTTTGGTCATGACAAATGGGCAAACAGTTTGTCGTGTGCCAGATGTGCTTGACGCTGGCGCTGATGATGTTTTATCAACTAGCGTTGATGTGCGTGAATTGTCAGCGAGGCTCAAATGTAAATGTCGGGCGGCTTGCGCTAAAAAAGCGAAAATGAAATATGAAGGTGAGATTAGTATTGATATAGAAACTCATGAAGTGCGTTGGCAAGGTCGAGAAATTTTTCCTTCGTCACGAGAGCTTCTGATTTTAAACGAGTTGGTTTCCAATCCGACGCGTGTTTTCACCAAACGATACTTGGAAACTCTGCTCTATGGTTATGGTCGCGCGGTAGAGTCGAATACTATTGAGGTCTTTATTCATTCGCTACGTAAAAGAACTAGCTTTGACGCCATCATTACTGTCCGAGGTATGGGATATAAGTTGGGTAATTTATGATGCAGGCTTACCTAAGAGATCATGGAGTGGATAGTAGCATCTTCATATCTCTCGACTAACGAGATTAAGCGTCTCCGCATGCCTCACGTCCACTGTCGTATCCTGCCAAAATATTGAACCCATCACTCCCCATCAGCTGGCGAACTTTCACTTCTGAATCTCGCCTTAAAGCGTTGAGTAGTGCCGATTGTGCAAGCGAGGCGTTTTTCCGATCCCTCTCCAGTGCGACCAAGCCCAAAATAGATGTACGCTGCTGAACCCGAAGGGATCCGGCCCATAATGGGATGTCGGCGGATCCGCATCCTAGTTCGACTAATGTGGGCCATACTTGGAGAACAACACGTTGGGACGGCTTTCCGGCAACGACGGACGATGCATTCAGCACCGGCGGATGCCCTTCATTCAGGCGCGGTAAAATTGGTAAAAGAGCCGCACTGGTTTGGGGATCCAACCACGCCAGGGTGTTGTTGATAGACCATGGCGTATTGATTTGCCATCCATCAAGTTCGAGCGCGCTACGCAGCGAGGATAAATCTCCCGCCCACTGAAGCGCTAGCGGTTCCTCCGTTTCGCCAGCCAAGTCAATGCGCTTGACGGTAATTTCCCGTGCTGCTCCGTTGAGCCAATCTTCCCAAGTGGCCTTTTTAGCCGACAATTGAGGGGAGTATCGACTGCGGTCATGGCCAAGTTGATGAGTGACGTGGTAAGGCCAAGCAATTGCTAGAGTTGTTAAAAATACAATCATTAAGCCCCTGGCTCCGATTTTTTGGGTCTCGTAACGCTGATGAAGTAGCGCTAACAGAATTATCCAGGCTGTGCCTAGAGACATGCCCGCGATAACATCGGCAAACCAGTGTGCACCGAGATAGATTCTAGAGAAGGCAATCATGAAGACGATCAGACAGGCGGCGCCAGCGATCCATCGACGACCACGCGCATGTATACTTCGAGCGACAAGATAGGCGAGAGAACCATAAAGCACGGCGTTAATCGTGGCATGGCCACTAGGGAACGAAAAAAGCTCCCATCCACTGTATAGATGTGCCGTTGGGCGTGGCCATTGCACCCATGCCTTGATGCCTGGGGTAAATAGCGAAGCACCTCCCACCGCAACCACCCAATAGAGAGCGCTATACCATGCCCGGTTTATTAACAACCAAGTCGCTACAGCTAGTGTCAGCGCGGTAGTCACGAAGCCATCACCCATTTCCGTGATAACCAGCATCGCACTATCACCCCACTGTGACCTCAAGGCTTGAAGTGCGTGGAAGATCGCTTGGTTAGCCTGGACCAGAGAGTCGCCCGTTACGAGATCCTCAAGCAAATCCGCGAATAGCCAGATAGAGCCAAGTGTAGTGGTTCACTAAAACCGGACACCCATTTAGGTGGTATCGTCGCCACCAAAG
>NZ_CEXLVS010000177.1:0-8535 GCF_982684285.1 Salinicola sp.
CGCCATCGAAGATGGCTCGGGCGACAGCAAGACGGGCCATCTGACGCCGTGCCGCTTCCCGCCAGCCAACCCACTCGGTGGACAACATCATGGCCGCGACCCCCATTCCCCTGGAAGCGAAGGGCATCAAGAAGCGCTTCGGCGATCACGAGGTACTCAAGGGGATCTCTCTCCAGGCGCAGAAAGGCGACGTCATCACGCTGATCGGTGCTTCCGGTTCCGGTAAAAGCACGTTCCTGCGCTGCATGAACCTGCTGGAACAGCCCGACGAAGGCGAGCTGATCGTTCACAACGAGACGATCGGTTTCCGCGCCACCAAGCACGGCCGCGAGCCCGCCGACTGGAAACAGGTCGAGCGTATTCGCGCCAAGCTTTCGATGGTGTTTCAGAACTTCAACCTCTGCTCGCACATGACCCTGCTCGAGAACGTCATCGAGGCGCCGGTCAACGTGCTGAAGAAACCCAGAAAACAGGCCATCGACGAGGCCCGCGCCCTGCTCGACCGCGTCGGTCTGCTGGATCGCGCCGACTACTTCCCGACCCAGATGTCCGGCGGTCAGCAGCAGCGCGGCGCCATCGCCCGGGCGCTGGCGAGGGACCCGTAGGTCATGCTGTTCGACGAGCCGACCTCGGCGCTCGATCCGGAGCTGGGCGGTGACGTCCTCAAGGTCATGCGCGACCTCGCCGACGAGGGCCGTACCATGATTCTGGTGACCCACGAGATCGCCTTCGCCCGGGATGTCTCCAGCCAGGTGATCTACCTGCACCAGGGCGTGGTCGAAGAGGTCGGCGCGCCGGCCGATGTCCTCGACAACCCGCGCTCCGAGCGCCTGCGCCAGTTCCTGGCGCCCAAGCACTGAGGCGGACACCATCATGATCGACCTGCAAGGCTACGGCCCGCGGCTGCTCGAGGGGGCGCTGGTCACCGTCGAACTGGCCGTGCTCTCGCTGATACTGGCAGTCATCCTGGGGTTGTTGACCGCCAGCGCCAAGCTGTCGCGCAACCGGCTGATTCACGGCATCGGCACCCTCTACACCACGCTGGTGCGCGGCGTGCCGGACCTGGTGCTGATGATGCTGCTGTTCTATGGCGGCCAGATCGGGATCAACATGCTCACCGACCAGCTCTACTACGCCTTCGATGTCGACATCTTCATCAACGTCGACGCCTTCGTGGCGGGCGTCATCACCATCGGCCTGATCTTCGGGGCCTACATGGGCGAAACCTTCCGCGGTGCCTTCCAGTCGGTGGAAGAGGGCCAGATGGAAGCCGCGCGGGCCTACGGCATGAGCCCGCTGCTCGCCTTCAGGCGCGTCCGGTTTCCGCTGATGATGCGTCATGCCCTGCCGGGGATCGGCAACAACTGGATGGTGCTGCTCAAGACCACCGCGCTGGTCTCGATCATCGGCCTGACCGACATGGTCCGGGTGGCCGCCGAGGCGACCAAGGCGACCCACGAGCCCTTCCTGTTCATGATCCCGGTGGCGCTGATCTACCTGCTGATCGCCACGCTTTCCGAGTGGGGCTTCGCCAAATTGACCAAGCGCTATAACACCGGCTTCGGGGAGTCCAGCGAATGGAACAATTGAACGGCTGGTTCACCGAGCTGCTGTCCGGCAACCTGATCTTCACCGCCAATACGCTGAGCTTCTACTGGAGCGGGCTCGTCACGACGGTGCAACTGGTCTTCCTGTCGCTGCTGATCGGCGTGATCCTGGCGGTGCCCCTGGCCATCGGGCGCGGCTCGAAGCGGCGCTGGATCAAGTTGCCGATCTACGCCTTCACCTACGTCTTCCGCGGCACGCCACTTTTGATCCAGCTCTATCTGGTCTACTACGGCGTGGTCTTCTTCGACGGCATCCAGGACAGCATCTTCTGGGTGGTGTTCAAGCAGGCGTTCTTCCCGGCGCTGATCGCGTTCACGCTCAACACGGCGGCCTATACCACCGAGATCTTCCATGGCGCGATCAAGAATACAGCCAAGGGCGAGATCGAGGCAGCCCGTGCCTACGGCATGTCGCGCAAGCTGATGATGCGTCGCATCATCCTGCCCAGCGCCTTCCGCCGCGCCCTGCCGGCCTACGGCAACGAGGTGATCTTCATGCTCCACGCCAGCGCCGTGGCCAGCGTGGTGACGATCATGGACCTGACCGGGGCGGCGTACTACGTCTATGCCCGCTTCTACGCGCCGTTCCAGGCATTCATCTTCGTGGCACTGATCTATCTCTGCCTGACCTTCAGCATCATGTTCGTGTTTCGCAGGCTGGAGAAACGATTGCTGGCGCACCTGCGCCCGCGGGCCTGATTGCCGGCGACACGGCCACGACGGCCCGTCTTCCCGATCATCAACCACCAATCACAAGAGAGTCGAATATGAACAAGTGGATCACCAGCGCCCTGCTAGCCGGCGCACTCGTATCGGGCCAGCTCCTCGGCCAGGCCATGGCCCAGGACGCCAAGGAGACCGTTCGCCTGGGCATCGACGTGCCCTACGAACCGTTCGTCATGCGCGATGCCGACGGCAAGCTCGAGGGCTTCGAGATCGACCTCGGCAACGAGCTGTGCGCTCGCGCCAACCTCGAGTGCAGTTGGGTCGAACAGAGCTGAGACGGCATCATTCCCGGCCTGCTGGCGCGCAAGTACGACGCCATCCTCTCCTCGATGGCGATCACCCCGGAGCGCGAGCGCCAGGTGATGTTCTCGCTGCCCTACTACAACACGCCGAGCGTCTGGATCACCGCCAGGGATCGCGATATCGACATCGATGACAAGCAGTCCCTCGAGGGCCTTTCCGTCGGCGTGCAGCGCGGTACCATTCGCGACGTCTACGTCACCCAGGAGTACGGCGACGTTCTCGACATCCACCGCTACGGCTCCTCCCAGGAGGTGGTCAACGACCTCAAGTCCGGCCGTCTCGACCTGACCTTCGAGGACTTCCCGATCGCCGTTGATGCCATCGATTTCCGTCAGGACGACAGCCCCTACAAGCAGCTCGGCGACAGCATCAAGACGCCGACGTCGATCTTCGGCAAGGGTGCCGCCATGGCGTTCCGCCAGCGTGACAAGGCGCTGGCCGCCAAGTTCGACAAGGCGATCTGCGAGGTGTACGCCGACGGCACCTTCGACAAGCTGATGGAGCAGTACTTCGACTACGACCTGTCGGTGCGTCCCAGCGAAGCCGACTGCACCCAGTAACCCAGCCCCGCCCGGTCGTTGCCGTGCCAGCGACCGGGCCTCCTGATTCTCGAGCCGAGGAAGCGTCGTGGAACACCGGAAACACCCATTGACCAGCCCGGTGCCGGGCACCGAGCGACAGATCGACAGCTTTCACTACGGCCCGGCGGACGCCGAGCGCCATCTGTACATACAGGGTGCCCTGCACGCCGACGAGCTGCCCGGCATGCTGGTGGCCTGGACCCTGAAACAGCGCCTGGCCGAACTCGAAGCCCAGGGCCAGTTGGCCTGCCGCGTCACCCTCGTCCCGGTGGCCAACCCGGTGGGCCTGGACCAGCAACTGATGGACACGCCGCTGGGCCGCTACGACTTCGAGAGCCTGACCAATTTCAACCGCCGCTACGCCAACGTCACCGACGAGATCGCCGATGGCCTGGACGCCGCGCTGAACGACGACATCGCCCACAACCGCGACGTGATTCGCGACCGGTTCGAGGCCGCGCTCGATGCGGCTCTCGAGAAGACCGGGCCGACCACCACGCTGGAGTCGATGCGTCTGACCCTGCAGCGCCTGGCCTGTCGCGCCGATTTCGTGCTCGACCTGCACTGCGATTTCGATGCGGTGGAGCATCTCTACACCACCCCGGCGGCGTGGCCGGTGTTCGAGCCGCTGGCACGCTACTTCGGCGCCAAGGCCAGCATGCTGGCGACCGATTCCGGCGGGCAGTCGTTCGACGAGTGCTTCACGCTGGTGTGGGAACGGCTGCAACAGACCTTCGGCGACCGTTTTCCGCTCGATTACGGCTGCCAGTCGGTGACGCTGGAGCTACGCGGCCAGCGCGACGTCGATCACGGTCTCGCCGGCCGCGACGCCCAGGCGATCATCGACTGGCTCCGGCACCTGGGACTCGTCGCCGGCGAGGCGCCGCCCCTGCCCGAGCTGCCCTATCCCGCCACCGAACTGGCGGCGATGGACTTCCTGCACGCGCCGATCGGCGGACTGCTGGTGTTCCACGCCACGCCAGGCATGACAGTCGAAGCCGGGCAGCTCATCGCCGAGATCATCGACCCGATCAGCGATCGCGTCGAGCCGGTCCGCGCGCCGCAGGCGGGCATGTTCTACGCGCGCAGCCAGCGCCGCATGGCCACGGCGGGCATGATCGTCGCCGATATCGCCGGCCACCGCAGCCACCGCAGTGGCTACCTGCTGGCGCCGTGAGCCAAGCGTTGATCGGGATGATATTCAACCGTGTAAGCTTTCGTTATGCTGCGGTTGTCATCCATCGGATGTCGTGGATCGTTCGCCGCCCACGAAGCGGCGGACGGACCGGGACCGAGTCGCGACACACAAGAACACACGCATCACAAGAGAGAAGCGATCCATGAAAAAACTGCTGACCACCAGCCTGCTCGGCGCCGCGCTGATCGCGGGCGTCGCCCAGGCCCAGGACACCGAACAACTGCGTATCGGCGTCGACGTTCCCTACGAGCCGATGGAATATCGCACCCCGGACGGCGAACTGACCGGCTTCGACATCGAGCTCGGCAACGCCATGTGCGAACAGATCAAGGCCGACTGCGAGTGGGGCGTCCAGGCCTGGGACGGCATCATCCCCGGCCTGCTGGCACGCAAGTACGACGCCATCATGTCGTCGATGACGATCAACGACGAGCGCCGCCAGACCGTGCTGTTCTCCGATCCGTACATCAAGCCGCCCTCCGCCTGGTTCGCGGCGGCCGACAGCGGCATCGAGACCACCTATCCCGAGTCGCTCAAGGGCAAGACCATCGGCGTCCAGCGCGGCACGCTGCAGGACAACTACGTGACCGACATGTACGGTGACGATGCCAACATCAGCCGCTACACCACCGCCGACGACCTGGTGCTGGACATGGATGCCGGACGCGTCGACATCGCCTTCCTCGATTTCCCGGTGGGCAAGTCCACGCTGCTGGACAGCGAGGATGGCAACTACGTCACCGTCGGCGACATGATCAGCGAGCCGGCAAAATACTTCGGCGAAGGCTTCGGTATCGCCTTCCGTCCCCGCGACAAGGAACTCGCCGAGCGCTTCGACGACGCCCTGGCCACGCTGAAGGACAACGGCACCTACCAGAAGATCTACGACAAGTACTTCAAGACCCAGCAGTAACTGCCGTCGGCGGCGGCGTTTTCCGCGCCCCGCCAGGCCCTCGAGCGCAAGGCCCCGATCCCCGGATCGGGGCCTTGTCGTTTGCGCCATCCGGTGCGATCAGCTGCGCGGCCGTATCGCGGGTGCCGTCTCGACATCCTCGCCCGCCTCGCGTCGCGCCATGGCGAACTCCTCTTCCGGCGACAGGATCAGCCGATGACGACCGACCAGGGCGAAATAGGCGATCGCCACGGCGAACCAGACGATGACGCCGAGGATGCCGACCCGGTAGGTGGGATCGCTCAACTGGAAAAACAGCGTCACCAGCGCGATGACGATGGTGACCCAGGCGCCGGGCACCCCGAACGGACTGCGGTAGGGGCGCGGAATGTCGGAGCGGTTCTTGCGCAGCAGGATGAACGATGCGGCCTGGGCGATGTAGGAGCACATGGCACCGAATACCGCCATGTTGAGCAGGGTGCCGCCGATCACCGCTGACCCCTGATCGATTCCCAGGCCGGTGAACAGTATCAGCATGATGACGAGCCCCAGACAGGCACCGGCGATCATCGCCACGTGCGGCGTCTTGCGGGTGCCGTGGGTGACCGACAGCCAGGTGGGGAAGTAGCCGGCACGCGACAGCGAATAGATCTGACGCCCCTGGGCGAAGATGATGGTGTGGAAGCTGGAGATCAGCCCGATGATCGCCACCAGCGCCAGCACCTTGGCCAGGCCGCTGCCGTAGATCGCGGCAAAGCCGTCCAGCAGCGGTTCGCCGCTCCGGCCGAGGGCGTAGGCTCCGACGCCGACCAGCGAGGGGTTGAGGAACAGCACCATCGAGGCGGAGACGATCAGCGTGATCATCCCCAGGATGATGCCCTTGGGCATGTCCCGCTTGGGGTCGACCGACTCCTCCGCCGCCAGTGGCAATTGCTCGATCGCCAGGAACAGCCACACCGCGAACGGCATCGCCGCCAGCGCACCGCCGACACCCATGGGCAGGAAGGGTCCGCCGCCGCCCTCCAGTCGTTCGCCGTCGCTACCGATGTCGAGGGCCCAGGTCGAGAAGTCGATATTGGGAATGGCCGATATCCAGAACACCACCAGTACCGCCAGAGCCAGCAGCGTGACCGTCAGGGTCACCTTGAACGACAGCTCCACGCCGACGATATTGAGCCCCACGAACAGGATATAGCCTATCACCCACCATAGCGGCTGCATCGCCGCCGGCGTCTCGAAGATGCTGCCCAGATAGGAGCCGATGAAGAACACGATGACCGCCGGCGTCAGGATGTACTCGACGTTCTCGCACAGGCCGGTGATGAAGCCACCCCACGGCCCCATCGAAGAGCGCGCGAAGGAGTACGCCGCACCCGTGTGCGGTAACGCCGGGGACATCTCGGCGATACAGAATGTCAGCCCCAGATACATGATCGCAATCAAGGCGGTCGCGATCGCCATGCCGCCCCATCCGCCGACGGAGAGCCCCAGATTCCAGCCGGAGTAGTGCCCGGAAATGACCGCCCCGACGCCGAGTGCCCATAGCGACCAGGGGCCGGCATATCGGCTCAGCCCGCGCTGTTCGAAGTAACTGGCGTCTTCCTGCCGGTATTGAATGTTGGAGGGTTGCTGTTTCATGTCCGCCTCTCGCCGCTGTCGTTGTCATTGTTGTCGTCGGTGCCGGCTCGTGGATCGGCCGCCGCATGCCGTGTTCTGTCTCCCCATGACACGAGGAGAGCCTGCACTTTCAGAAATACTGCAGACCCTGCTCCCCCGCAAATCCCATGACGCAAATGGAACAGTGGCCAAGGGGAAGGGGAAGGGGAAGGGGAAAAGGGCAGCGGGCCGACTGGCGGAGCGCAAATCGCCGCCACGATCGCCGGCAACCGCTACGTAAGACAGCAATTGTTTACCGTTCTGGTGTGGAGAGCCGCACTGGCTATCCGTATTCTGCTGGTAACGCTAGCGCGTAGGTCCAGTAGAGACAGACGGTGCTCTTGAAGGCACCGCATATAAGGACGATTGCCCATCACTGGAAGCTATCGCCACCGAATCGCAGGGGGTTCCATGGAGCAGTGGCTCAGTACAACGTCGGGAGAGATCATCTTTTGGCTGGGGCTGTGCTCGATTGCCGTGATCCTTCGATATCGCATGCCGGGCTGGATCGCCCTGTCACTGCGTCCGAACAGCGGCAGCGGCGCGGAAGCTGCCGTTCAGGTCGCCACCCACCCCGTCAGTGGCAAGCTTCAGGTCTATCATCTCTCGCGCTGGTTCGACGCAGTCCTGATCGACCCCGCCAATCCCCCCCTGCGTGATGGCGAGACCGTCTACCTGATACGCTGGGAAGCGCGGCAGGCCTGGGTCAGCCGCGTACGCAGCCACACGCCGGCCCCGCGCAGTCACAGGCACAGGCGCTGGCAATGGAGCCTGCACTAGGGTCTGTTCCCGTTTCGTTCGCGGCCGCGCCGGAGCCCGTTTTAGCGCGAGGCAAGGCACGAGATGCGAAGTTTAGTGGGCTAAATGAGCCATCGAGAAACGCAGCATCGCACGAAAACGGGCCCGGCCCTTCGGGTTGCGCGCAAAATCTCGCCATGCGTTGTTGGAGGACTTGGCAAGGGAACAATCATTCCCTGCGTCCTCCGCCTAGCCTGGCGAGATTTTTCACGGCAACGCGGCTTGCGACGAAACGGGAACAGACCCTAGGCTTCTTACGAAAACTAGCTGCGCATGAGACGGTCGGGACGCCAAGCCTCGACACCTCCGTCAGGTCGTCGACGGCTTGGCGAATCGCGCCACCAATCTCGCCATCCCCGGCCCGACCAGTACGACGGTGAACAGCCGCAGCGTCTGCAGCGCCACCACCAATCCCACATCCGCATGCGTATCGATCGCGATGATCGTCATCGAATCGAGACCGCCAGGGCTCGTGCCCAGATAAGCGGTGATGAAGGTGGTATGCATCAACAGCGTCATCAGCCAGGCGGAAACGGCACATAGCGCAATCAGGACCAGCGAAGCGAGGATCATCTTGCCGAGAGCGCGCGCGATGTTGTGGACCGTCTCCCGGTCGAAGCGCAATCCCACGTAGGCGCCGATCACCCCGTAGGCCAATTCGAGGAGCGGCTGGGGTAGCACGATGGTGATGACGCCGCTGAGGCTCAAGACGCTACCCAGTACCACCGGGCCGAGCACCGCGCCGGCGGGCAACCGCCGGTCGAATAACCACAC
>NZ_CEXLVS010000178.1:0-8531 GCF_982684285.1 Salinicola sp.
CGTTGACCACTTCGATGAGCTCGTCCGGCCGCGACAGGTCGAGTTCCGGATCGATCCCCTGGCTGTAGAGGTTCATCGCCAGCGTGACGATGTCCATGTTGCCGGTGCGCTCGCCGTTGCCCAGCAGCGTGCCCTCGACGCGCTCGGCCCCGGCCAGCAAGGCCAGCTCCGCGGAGGCCACCGCCCCGCCGCGATCGTTGTGGGTGTGAATCGAGATGATGACGCTGTCGCGATCCCTGATGTGCTGGCAGAAGTACTCGATCTGATCGGCGTGATGATGCGGCCCCGCCACTTCCACCGTGGTCGGCAGGTTGAGGATGCACTTGTTGTCGGGTGTCGGCTGCCAGACGTCCATGACCGCTTCGCAGATCCGCAGCGAGAAGTCGATTTCCGTGCTGGAGAAGCTTTCGGGCGTGTATTCGAACCGCCACTCCACTTCCGGATAGCGCTCGGCGTAGGTCTTGACCCAGGTGGCGCCCTGCACCGCGATGTCGACGATGCCATCGCGATCCATCTCGAACACCCGCTCGCGCTGGACCGTCGAGGTGGAGTTGTAGAGGTGGACGATGGCGCGCTTGGCACCGACCAGCGACTCGAAGGTCTTCTCGATGAGGTGCTCGCGACACTGCACCAGCACGGCGATGGTCACGTCGTCGGGAATCTGGCCATCCTCGATCAACCAGCGCACGAAATCGTAGTCGGGCTGGCTCGCCGAGGGGAATCCGACCATCACCTCCTTGATGCCCACCTTGACGATCTGGTGCCAGAATCGCTTCTTCTGCTCGACGCTCATCGGTTCCAGTAGCGCCTGATTGCCATCGCGCAGGTCTTCGCTCACCCAGATCGGCGCGTGATCGAGATCACGATCCGGCCACTGGCGGTCGAAGGCGGGGACCCGGGGAGCCGGGCGGTATTTTCTGTGATCAAAGGCGCGATGATCGAAAGCAGACATGGCAACCATCCTGACGAGGTGAAAGAGCCGAAGGATCCTAGGGCGCGCCGCTGGAGCGAGCCCCGCTGTTGAGCCACCGCGGATCGCGGCGGACACGAGGGCCGGCCCCCGGATGTGGAGGCCGGCCCGAAGCTGCTTGTGGCAGCAGAAACAGTGTAAGGCTTTTGAGCCGACAGGACATTGCGAAGATCGATCTTTTCCGCCACTTGATGGCATAATCTGCCAACCCATAAAAGATTACAGGCAGATATTGCCAATGAAAGTTCCACAACCCCTTGCACTCGATCGCTACGACCGACGCATCCTCGAACTGATCCAGCAGGAAGGCCGGATCAGCAACCAGGAACTGGCCGAGCGCATCGGACTCTCGCCCTCGCCCTGCCTGCGCCGCCTGCGCGCGCTGGAGGAGAGCGGCCTGATCCTCGGTTACCGCGCCCTGGTCGACGCGCGGCAGCTGGGTTATCGGCTGATGGCGCTGGTGCACATCTCCATGGATCGCCACACCCCCGAGCGCTTCGCCAACTTCGAGCGCCAGGTGGCGGCGCTGCCCCAGGTACAGGAGTGCCTGATGATCACCGGCCAGGAGGTCGACTATCAGCTCAAGATCCGGGTCGAGGACATGGACGGCTATCAGCAGCTTCTGCTGCAGCACATCACGCCGATCGAGGGCGTCTCCGGCGTCCACTCCAACTTCGTGCTGCGTCCAGTGTTCGAAAATCGCGGCGTGCCGGTGGAGCTCTGACCCCGTCAGGACCGCCCCACACCGCGCGAATTGGACCATACTCATGCACGACGACGCGCGACCGATCACAACACAGGAAAATGCCATGTCTTTTCGCCGTACCCTGCTCGCCTCGCTGCTGCCGCTGGCCGCCGCCATCCTGACGCCGGCGCAGGCTCAGCAGCCGAACGAACCACAGGTCGATACCGAGCAATTCCAGTCCTGGGAAGTGCGCTGTCCCAAGGGCGGTGAGCGCCAGAGCTGCGTGATGAGCCAGATGGTCAGCAACCCGGACAGCGACGCGCCGCTGATGCGCGCCATGGTCGGACTTCCGGCCCAGGCCGACGGTCCGGTCATGGTCTTCCTGCTGCCGCTGGGCGTGCGTCTGGCGCCGGGTATCCAGCTGCAGGTGGACGACAACGAACCGGTGGGCATGCCCTATCAGGTCTGCCTGCAACAAGGCTGCCGCGCCAATCTGGCGCTGTCGCCGCAGCTGCTCGCCCAGCTGCGCGGCGGCAACCAGGCCACCGTCAGCGCCATCGCCCCCGACGGCAAGCGGCTCGACATGGACCTGTCGCTGATGGGCTTCACCAGCGCCAGCCAGCGCATCGCCTCGCAGTAAAGGGCCCCGCCAGATGCCAGGCCCGGCGCCCCGCCGGGCCTGTCCTGGCCGCAGCGACGGTCCGGTCCCGACGGCGCAGCGTCGGCGCTGGTCGACTTCCCCCCATTAGACGATTGCGCAATTGTGGAGAGCGTAACGCCGGGTTAAGACTTTGCATGCAAAGTTCATCTTGAAAACCCGTTCATCCTGAAAACCACAAGACACGCCTAGCGAGGTCACCATGAAACGATCAAGCGCGCCCCGCCATCTCGGCCTGCTGCTGTCCGCCGCCGTCCTGGCCTCGCCGCTGGCATGGGCGGACTATCCCGAAAAGCCGATCACCCTGATCGTCCCCTGGGCAGCCGGCGGGGGCACCGACGCCACGGCGCGCATCATCGCCTCGTCGCTGGAACAACAGCTCGGGCAGACGATCAACGTGCAGAACCGTACCGGGGGTAGTGGCGTGGTCGGCCATACGGCGATCGCCAACGCCAAGCCGGATGGCTACACCCTGGGCCTGGCCACCGTCGAGGTGGCGATGATGCACTGGCAGGGGCTGACCGATCTCACCTACCAGGACTTCACCCCCATCGCTCAGGTCAATTTCGACTCCGCCAGCCTCTCGATTGCCGACGACTCCCCGTTCGAGAACCTCGAAGACTTCGTGACGAAGGTCAAGGACGACCCGCAAGGCACCTATACGGCGTCGGGCACTGGCCTGGGCGGCATCTGGCACGTCGCGCTCAACGGCTTCCTGATGGACCAGGGCATCGCCGCCGGCAAGATCACCTGGATTCCCAGCCAGGGCTCCGCGCCGGCCATGACCGAGCTGGCTTCCGACAGCATCGACCTGGTGGCGTCGTCGCTTCCCGAGGCGCGATCGATGATCGATGCCGGCGAGCTCCAGAGCCTCGGCGTCATGACGCCCGAGCGACTCGAGGGCTTTCCCGATGTCCCGATCTTCAAGGAACAGATCGGCAGCGATTTCACGCTGGGGGCGTGGCGCGGCATCGTCGGTCCCAAGGGCATGAGCGAGGATATCGTGGCCACGCTCGAGGAGGCGCTCAAGAAAGCCTACGACAGCGATGCCTATCAGAACTTCATGGCCAAGCAGGGTTACGGCGTGGTGTGGCGAGACGCCGATGGCTTCGCGCAGCTGATGGCCGAAGATGACCAGAAATTTGGCAAGATCATGGGCGAGATGGGCCTGACTCATTAAGGGATATCCCGCACCCTGCTCTCGATACCCGATCGGGCCGGCGTCGTGACGATACCGGCTCGTTCTCATTTCCCGTCTCAGAGACCCAAGAGGTGACCTGCATGGAGCTGCCACGGAATCCATTCAACCGCTCGCTCGACGGCAATACGCGCTACGGCTGCTGGGCCGGTTTCGGTACCGGCTATGCTACCGAGATTCTCGCCACTGCGGGGTTCGACTGGCTGCTGATCGACGGTGAACACGCGCCCAACACGGTTCCCTCCATTCTCTCGCAGTTGCAGGCCGTGGCCCCCTATGCCAGCGCACCGGTCGTGCGTACCGTCAACCACGACCCCGCCCTGATCAAGCAGCTGCTCGATGTCGGCACCCAGACGTTGATGATCCCGATGGTCGACACCGCCGAGCAGGCCGCCAGACTGGTCGCCGCGACCCGCTACCCGCCACACGGATTCCGGGGCGTCGGTGGGGGCCTGACCCGCGCCACGCGGTGGGATAGCGTCGAGGATTACCTGGCACGGGCCCATGAGGAGCTTTGCCTGATAGTCCAGGTGGAGTCGCGGACCGGCGTCGACAATGCCGAAGCGATAGCGGCGACCGAGGGCGTCGATGCCATCTTCGTCGGGCCGGTGGATCTGTCCACCGGGGTCGGCCACGCCGGCAATCCGAACCATCCCGACGTGCAGGCGATGATTCGCCATACCCTCGAGGCGACCCACGCCGCCGGCAAGGCAGCCGGCATTCTGGCCCCCGCCGAGGCAGACGCCAGACGCTACGCGCAATGGGGCTTCGACTTCATCGCCGTGGGAATCGATATCTCGCTGCTACGTCAGGCCGCCATCGAGACGATTTCGCGCTATAAACCCGAGACGCCAAAACCGAAATCGAGCCTCGGGTACTGAAACCCGCCACTCGATCGTGAGTTGGCAACGGCATCGAAGCATCGAGGCATCGAAAAAGCCCCGGCCACATCCTGTGGCCGGGGCTTGGCTAAGCCAACCGTTCTCCGCAATATCGACATATCACGGTCTTGTCCGCGAGGGATTCGACGCCCGGCATCGCTTCCACTGCACGAGTCATGTTCGCCGTCTCTCGGTACTTCGCGGTTTGCTCGGACTCGCTGAAAACGCGACTCCCTCTCACCGTCGTTTTTTCATCGAAGACCGGGAAAGCCGAAACGATCTGGTTCTCCTCCCGGCGCAGACCGATGTCCTCGAGCATATGGTCGTTCAACCCCCTCAAGGCCCTCAAATCACGCCGGCACTGACGACTCGCCGCGAAACGCTTCAATAACGCATTGAAAGAATTTGAAATTTTCATTGATCCGATCTCCAGATTGGCGGAGGCCGGACACGAATCGCGGTAAAAAGGAGTGGACTTTCGTCGTCTTTCGGCCGCGATGGGTGTCGCGGCCGATGATGAAATTCACCCCAGGACGCGCGACCGACAGCGTGCTCGCATACCGCGCAGGCGCGCGATATTGGAGAACGGTGAACAGGCCAGGCGATGGGAATTCATCACGATTTCCGAAAGTTGATGAGAAGTCTTCGATAACGTCATCCGCTATCGAATTACCGAAAGCAATAAACTTATTCCCTCCGGTCATTTTGATTAAAAACGAGGCATCTGCCGGCGTCAACCGGCAAAACGGAAATAGGTCAAGATTCCTCGAGTTGCGCCGGGATGGAAGCTCACGACGGGAAAAGCGAGGTGGTTATCGGAGTAACGCGTGCAGGTGTGGCCTGGCACGCCGGGACCGATCGGAAACGCGACGGTTCGGCAGCCCTTCGGACGCCCGGCTAGCGCTGGGTAGCGCTGGGTAGCGCCAGCCGGGCGCAGGCTTCAGGCATAGGTGTTGATTTGCGTTCCCACGCTGCCGGAGGATGCCAGCTCCGGCGACGGTGACACCGAGGACATCAACTGCGCGATGTGTGACGCCTGCCCATCCAGCGACTTTTTCAACAGGCTATTCTGCACTTGCTGGTCCTGATTGAAGTTCTGTAGTGCCAACGCAGTGCCGACGGTGGCATTGACTGCAGTATCCATCACCAACTCCTTGATCCGAAGAAAGGCCATGTTGCCATCGAACTTTCGGTTTCTCGATCTTTCGGTTTCTCGATCTTTCGATCCATCGATTGGTCTTATCGGCCGGACGCTACACCGACTTTAGCCATCGGGCATGGGCAGGCATCGCGGGCGGCGACCCCTGCGGGTAAATCATGACGCTATCGTCTACGCTTGACGGCGCAATTCTCATCCGGTCAAGCGTTTACCGTCCGAAGGATATATCGATGCCCAGACTCTCGTTTACCCTCGCACTGGCACTCTGTGTCGGCGTTACCTTGAGTGCCTGCCAGCAGCGTGATGCCGCGAATCAGGATAGCGACGCTTCCAAGGAGACCTTCCACGCGGCGAATTACCCGCTCGAGGTCCAGTACGATGCCTCGCTGACACGCGTCGATGGAGAGGTCTCCAGCTATTTCGACGACGGCGGCTGGCAACTGTCGGACGACACGCCCGGCGATCGCCTGATCCTGCTGGAACTCCCCGAATCCGACGACGTGGCGACCGCGCTGTGGCGCCTGGGCGCAAGCCGTGATACCGAGGCCGTGGACCACTGCCTGACCTTGCCTGCCAATGCCCAGGCCATGCCCACCAAAACCACCTTGGCGGGAGAGGCGTTTACCGGCTTCACCCTTGGCGACGCCGGCATGAGCCACTTCCAGAATGCCGAAGGTTATCGCGCCGTGGTGGACGATACCTGCTACGCCATCGACCTGATCGTGCAGGGCACCCGTGGCGAGGTCTACGATCCCCCACGCCAGCCGCCGTTCTCCAGCGACGAGGCCATGAAACGGTTGCGCTCGATCAGCGACGGGCTGTCGTTCACTGGCAAATAGCCAGGCTATCCCACTGCCGCCGGCGCTCGGCCGGCCATCTGAGGGAGCGCGCGCGCCCCCGATGGGGCCGCTCCAGCCGAAGACCGGCTCGATGCCGCCGCGTCGATCGTCTTCCCCAGATCGAAGGATGAGATCGCCTCATCCAGCAGGCAGGATTGCTGACGCAGTCGCTCCGAGGCGCGCGAGACGCTCTCGACCAACAATCCGTTCTCCTCGGTATCCTGGCCGATCCCGCGCAGGTCGGCGTTGACCTCGCCAATGTCGTCGCTCTGGCGGCAACAGGCCCGGCTGATCCCGTCGATCAGCCGGGCGACATCGTTCGTCCGGGCAAGCATGTCGGCCATGGTATGCGCGACGTCTTCCGCCCTGGCGGTACCGTTCACGACTTGCTGCCGGGAGTCGCCGATCAGCGCCCTGATATCGCGGGACGCCCCGGCGCTGCGGTTGGCCAGCGCCTGCACTTCGCCGGCGACCACCGCAAAGCCACGCCCGCTCTCCCCCGCGCGCGCCGCCTCCACGGCGGCATTGAGCGCCAGGATATTGGTCTGAAAGGCGATGCTGTCGATCAGATCGGTGATTTCGGTGATCCTGTTCGAGCTCTCGCGCAGCTGATGCATGGCCTCTGTCAGCGCATCCACCATCTGCTGGCCCTCTTCCGCCACGCCGCCTGCTTCACTGGCCAGCGTACTGGCGCGTCGGGCATGGTCGCTGTTCTCCTGCACGGAGCCGCCGAGCGCCTCGAGCTTGCCTTGCGTGCGAACCAGCGCCGTCTCCTGCCGGCGATTGCGATCGGCGAGCTCGTCGTTGCCTTGATTGATCGTGCTGGAGACTCCCGCCACCTCGACGAGCGTCGTCTCCACGCGCCCGAGCGTCGCGCGCACGGCCTGCATCGTGCGCTTGAACTCGCCACCGACGTGGCTGCGCATCGTCGTATCGTCGAAGCCGAGATCGAATATGCCCTCGCGGCGCCCGATGTGCCTGCTGAGACGGCTCAGCTCTTCGGCAGTGACGGCGTCGCGTGCCATCTGGCGCGCCAGGAACCCCAGCACCACCGTCTGGACGACCACGTAGGCAGCGTGGATCAGGACCATCGGCAGATAGGCCATCATGTGCGATTGCGGCATCACATAGATGTCCCAGCCCTGATGTTGCAGGTAGCAGAACAGCAGGTGATGACCCGCGATCACGCCCGCGCCGCAGGCCAGCACCCGCCAATCCCGGTACGCCAGCAGGATCGACAACAGGACGAAGATGACGAAGTGCCCCTCGATCATCCCCAGCAGCAGGTGGATCTGCAGTCCCGCATGGACCATGAACGCCGTCGCCACGCCGAGACGCGTCGTCAGCGCGGTCGGCCAGCACCGGATCATCACGATGGGCACGATACTGGCCGGCATCCCCACGACCAGGGCTGGCCACCACAGGTCGTGAACGGCGGCCATTCCCAGTGTCGCGAAGCAGAGGACGATCAGCAGCAGCTCCATCAGACGATTGGCACGAACATAGACACCGGTCAGCAGGTCCCTGGGCGAAGAAGATGAATCCATGGCGTCTCTCACGGTCTTGTTGTCGGATCCGGTCCATTACCGGGTGTCAGCGTGCATGCCGATCAGAACAGTTATCGGCATCCCGAAGCGACACTTCACTCCCTTTTCGTCGGCCCCTTCCCGCCGCGGGACACCGCCGTGGCGCGGCTGCTACACTGCGAGCGCGAGCCCCAAGGATTGGATGACCTCATGAAAACCATCGGAGCCCACGTCAGCGCCGCGGGCGGTGTCGACCAGGCCGTGAGTCGCGCCACCGAGATCGGCGCCAACGCTTTTGCGCTGTTCACCAAGAATCAGCGCCAGTGGAAGGCCAAGCCCCTGGAAGAGAGTACGATCGAGGCATTCAAGCGCGCCTGTCGCGAGCAGGGTTTCGGCCCGGCCCAGATACTTCCCCACGACAGCTACCTGATCAACCTGGGCCATCCCGACCCGGAGGGGCTGGCCAAGTCCCGCGCGGCGTTTCTCGACGAGTGCCAGCGCTGCGAGCAGCTGGGGCTGACACTGCTCAACTTCCATCCCGGCAGTCATCTCAACCGGATCAGCGAGCGCGACTGTCTGGCCCGGATCGCGGAGTCGATCAACGAGACCCATGCG
>NZ_CEXLVS010000179.1:0-8438 GCF_982684285.1 Salinicola sp.
GCCCAGCCTCAAGACCCTGGCCCCGGAAAAGGAGCTCGGCACCATCCACTCGGCCATGGGGCACATGCGCCAGCGCATCGATGCCGCCAACGACGCTGCCGAGCGGGATGCGAAGCGCCTCCCGCGCAGCGCCAACCCCAAGCGCATGGCGCCACGCTACGCGCCCGGTGGCCAGAGCACGCAGATGATCGTCGGTGCCGATGCCACCGATGACCGCACCATCCTCCAGTCCGCCCAGCACCTCTATCGCGACTTCCGCCTCAAGCGCGTCTACTACTCGGCGTTCAGCCCGATTCCGGAGCGCCCCGCAGGGCTGCCCCAGGCCGCGCCACCGTTGCTGCGCGAGCACCGGCTCTACCAGGCCGACTTCCTGATCCGTGGCTACGGCTTCCAGGCCGAGGAGTTGCTGAATGCCCCGGGCAACCTGGACCTGGAGATCGATCCCAAGCTGGCCTGGGCGCTGGCCCACCGCGACGATTTTCCGGTGGACCTCAACCGCGCCGAGCCGTCGATGATCGCCCGCATTCCGGGCATCGGTCTGCGCAGCGTCCAGCGGCTGGTCGATCTGCGCCGGCTGCGGCGCATCCGCTATCAGGACCTGGTGGCGCTGCGGTGTCGCCTGGAGACCCTGCGGCCCTTCGTGGTGACCCAGGACTACCGCCCCGCCGATGCCCAGCGCGACAGCACTCGCCTGCGCCAGAGCCTGACCCAACCCCAGCCGGCGCAGATGGCGCTGTGGTAGCGCCGCCTTCCGCAGGAGATACCGCCATGCCCAATGCCTCGCCGCTCACGCCGTCCTGCGCTGCCTGGGCCAACGATTTCGACGAGTGGCGCGCCCAGGCGCGCCGACTGCTCCATGCCGGGATGCCGCCGGCCAGCGTGACCTGGCACGACGGCAACGACGGCCATGACGACCTCTTCTCCTCGCTGGAGCCGCCGCCGAGGTTGCCAGGTTCCACGCCGGCAGCGATCCGGATCGGTCGCGACCAGTTGACGCTGCTGGGCAACGCCGCGCGCTATCGTGCGGACGGCCACGACCAGCCGCGCTGGCCATTGCTGTACCGGGTGTTGTGGCGATGGGCCCAGGGCGACGCCGCGGCCATGCATCCCGCCGACAGGGATGGCCGCGTGCTGCATCAGCGCTGGCACGCGGTCAAGCGGGAAGCGCATCACATGCACGCGTTCCTGCGCTTCCATCGCCGCGACGATGCCCGGGGTGAACGCTACGTGGCGTGGTTCGAGCCCGCCCATGATGTGCTCGACCTGGGCGCGGAGCACTTTGCCGACCGCATGGGCGGTTCACGCTGGATCATCGCCACGCCCCAGGGTGGCGTGTGCTGGGATGGCTCGGCGCTGGACTATCGCGCTCCCTGCCCGACGACCTGGACCGAAGAGGCCCGGACGGCCGCCGAGCGCGCCAACGCCGACGAGGAGCACGCCCTGTGGCGAACCTATTTCGTCAGCACCTTCAACCCCGCACGCCTCAATCACAGGGTGATGACCCAGCACATGCCGCAACGGTTCTGGCGTCATCTCAGCGAGGGCGACCTGATTCCGGCGTTGGAGGCCAGGGCGCGCCATGGCGGGCAACGCCTGGCCCAGGAGAGCAGCGTGGGCCGGCGCAAGGGCAAGGCGCTCCCGGGCGGCAGGTCCGCCCTCCCCCAGCCATCGCCGGACGACGAGCGCTAGACGGCGAGGGAAACCACCCGGCCCGTCAGGAGGTGCCGATCCGCGCCACCGCATCTCGGCTGGCCAGCTCGCGCTCGTCGCCGGTCAGCTCGCGCAGATGACCATCGCGCATCTCCAGCAGCCGGTCGGCGTGGGCGAAATAGTGGTCGTCGTGGCTGATGGCGAAGACGGTGATGCCCAGTTCCCGGAAACGCGGCATCAGTTCACGGTAGAAAGCGCGCCGGAACTGCGGGTCCTGGTCCGCGGCCCACTCGTCGAGCAGCAGGATCTGGCGCTGTTCGACCAGCGCCATCAACAGCGCGAGGCGCTTGCGCTGCCCCTGGGAGAGTTCGGTATCGAGCACCTTGCCGTCGTCGAGCTGTAGCTTCTTCGCCAGTTGCAGGGTCTGCAGCCAGTTGTCCAGCAAGGCGGGATCGGCACTGCCGCCACGTGGCCCCATCAACCGGTCGAACTGATGGAAGTCGGTATAGACCGCCGAGAAGCGCTGACGGTAACGGTGCCAGTCCGACTCGCCGATGACCTCGTCGTCGATGCGGATCTCCCCGGAGTGAGGTCGGTAGAGCCCGGTCAGCAGCTTGGCCAGCGTCGACTTGCCGCTGCCGTTGCCGCCGATCAGGTAGACCTGTTCGCCACGTTCCAGGCGCAGGTTGATCGGCCCGACGGCAAATCCGTCCCGCCCCGCCCTGGCCGGGTAGCGATAGTGGATATCGCGCATCTCGAGCACCTGCCACTCGCTGTGCGTCTCGACCAGGTCGAACGCCTCGCGGTACTCCGCCAGCGCCAGTTCGCGCAGCTTGTCGAACGACACCTGCGCGGTGATCAGCGTCGGCGTCGCGCCGACGGCCTGGATCAGCGGCGAGCGCAGGAACAGCAGCGTCAGCGAGAATGTCGCGGCGACGGCCGTGTTGGACCAGCCCAGGCCATTGGCGAGGAAGAACACCACGCCGATGGCGCCGAGCATCATGATGTTGGTCCAGTTGCCGGCGCTCAGGTGGTAGGTGTCGGCGCGAATGATGTGATCCCGGTAGGTGCGGGCATCGGCGCCGTAGACCTCTTCGAGCAGGTGACGGGCGCGATCGCGATTGAGCGCCAGCTCCTTGCGGCCGTGGATGATCGTCTCGTAGTCCTGATAGAGCCGGCTGTCGGTGGCGCGAGTGATCCGAATATGGTGGTAGACCTTCGAGACCAGCCACCATCCGACCAGCATGGTCACGGCGATCCAGATGGCGGTCACCAGCAGCAGCGGCGGCGATAGCCAGAACAGATAGCCGACGGAGGCCAGCGTGATGACGATCCCCTGGACGAGTTCCGGCAGGCGCACGAAGGCGATGGTCACGTTGCGGATGTCGCTGGAGAGGCACGACAGCAGATGGGCGCTGCCGAGCTGCTCGAGACGTTCGATATCGGTGTCGAGGATGCGCTTGATCAGCCGGCCGCGCAGGCGGTAGACGAAGTGGTGCCCCAGGGTCGGCAACGCCAGTTGCGACCCCAGCGTCACCGCCAGCAGCAGTGCCACCAGCCCGATGAACGGCAGCAGGGCGGTGACCGCACTGATTTCACCGCCACCCGGATCGGTGACGATCAGGTAGTGGTTGATGAAGGCGATGACGCCGATCCCCAGCGCCGCGCTCAGAAGGCTGAGCAGCATGACGCCGATGAACGGCCAGCGATAGTGACGAAAGACGACGCGCAGTAGTTCCATTCGGGTTCCGTAGCCGGCGATGGGGTTCGTTGTTCGCCGCAAGCATGACGCACTCGCCGCCGTACTTCGCGGCAACAGCCAGGTCGGAAGCGCTTGTCGGGCGTCGAACGAGAGAGACGGCGCCGATGATCGACGGCGAACCGCAGGCGCGAATGATTCTGATCTTCACTGGCGAAGTCAAGCGAGAGGATACCCTCGGCGAGAGGTCACCGGCCCCGCCCGACGGTCATTCAGTCATCACCGTCGGAGAACATCATCTGGATCCGCGAACGCAGCCAGCGCTCCGCGGGATCGTTGTCGTAGACGCTCTGCCACACCATGCTCAACGGCGACGGCGGGCGTTCCAGCGGCAGTTCATCGACCCGCAACCCGCCCTGCGCCGCCAGCACCTCGGCGGCATAATCGGGCACGGTGGCCACCATGTCGGTATCCCGCAGCAGCGAGGCCAGGCTGTTGAACTGTGGCACCGCCAGCACGATGCGACGCTTGCGCCCTTGCTTGGCGAGCAGGTCGTCGACATAGCCGTTGAGATCGCCATCGAACGAAACCAGGGCATGGGGCCGCTCGCAATAGTCGTCGAGGGTCAGCGCCCCCGGACGACTGTCCGCCCGCAACACCCGGGCGTGACTGTGGCGCAGGATCTTCTGCTTGGCGTTGGCCGGCAGGTCTCGCGCATAGCCGGCCGCGACGGTCACCTCGCCGGTATTGAGCAGTTGCGGCATCAGGTGGAAATCGGCGCGCCTCACCACCAGCACGATACCCGGCGCCTCGGTCCGCAGCCGTTTGAGCAGCGCCGGAAGCAGGGCGAACTCGATGTCGTCGCTGAATCCGACCCGGAATACCGCTTCGCTGGTCGCCGGGTCGAACTCGCTGGTGCGACTGAGGACGTTGGAGATCGCATCGAGAGCCGGCTGCAGCTGTTCGTAGATCTGCTCGGCGCGGGCGGTCGGCACCATCTGGCGGCCGGTGCGCACCAGCAACGGATCGCCGAAGACATCCCTGAGCCGGGACAGCGCGGCGCTGGTCGCGGGCTGCCCCAGGAACAGCCGCTCCGCGGCACGCGAGACGCTGCGCTCCTGCATCAGGGTCTCGAACACCACCAGCAGCTTGAAATCCACCCCACGCAGGTCACTGCGATTCATTCATCTCTCCCCTCGGCGGGTGGCGTCGACCCTCGGTACGAATGCCGTATCGATAGGCGTTATAACCACTATCGATCCTTGAGCATAGTGTTTGTCCGCCATCGTCGATAGAGTCGGGGACAAGCCCTGGATACATTGAGGTGCACAATGTCACGTGCGATACAGTTTCAACGCTTCGGCGACGCCGACGTTCTGGAAATCATTGAGCGCGACGATCCGCACCCCGCCACCGGGGAGGTCCTGATCGAGACCGCGGCGCTCGGCATCAACTGGCAGGATGTCATGTGGCGGCGCAACATGGCGCCGACGCTGGCCAGGCTGCCGGCCGGCTCGGGCAGCGAGATGGCCGGCACGGTCATCGCCGTCGGCCCGGGCGTGACCGCGTTTTCGCCAGGCGATCGCGTCGCCTCGATTCCCGCCTTCGACCCCAACCAGTATACGGCACACGCCGAGCGCGCGCTGCTGCCGGCGGAGGCGCTCATCGCCTACCCCGACTGCCTGTCGTCGAGCGAAGCCAGCGTCCATTACCTGCCGTCACTGGTCGCCTGGCTGGGATTCAGCGAGGTCGCCAATCTCGAGCCCGGCGAGACGGTGCTGATCACCGGTGCCTGCCATATCGGGGGGCCTTACGCCGTGCAGGTCGCACGGGCCCTGGGCGCCCGCGTGATCGCGGCGACTCCCCACGAGGCCGCCGTCGACTATCTGAAATCCCTCGGTGCCTCGGCGGTGGTGCATACGGAGACCCAGGATCTCGCCACCCGGATCGACAAGCTGACCGATCATCACGGCGTCGACATCGTGCTGGACGCCCTGGGTGGCCCTCAGATGAACCTGCTGGGCGATGTCCTGGCGCCTCGCGGTCGGCTGATCCTCTACGGCATGCTGGGCGGCAACCAGACCACCTTCCCGGCCCAGGCGATGTTTCGCAAGAACATCCAGTTCCACGTGCACTGCCTCTCCAACTTCAGCGGCAAACCCGAATTGGGGATTCCGCAGAATCGCGAAGCGCTGGGCCGCGCCATCGCCGATATCGAGCGGATGACCCGGAGCGGCGAACTCAAGCCCCAGATCGACCACCGCTTCCCGTTCGAGGAGATCGCCGAAGCGCATCGCTACCTGGAAACCTGCGCCAATCACCATGGCCGGATCGTGGTGGAGATGGCTTGATCTCCCGACCTGGAACCGGATCGACAGGCAATCGTGCATTGCCAGCCCCGTGACGGATTGACGACAATACCGCTTCAACTTTCGTCGCAATCACGCTCGAGGACACCCGATGCTCGCTCAACTGTTCGCCGTCATGGCCCCTGTCCTGGTTGGCGCGAGTATCGGGTTCGGCTGGATCCGGCTGGGATACGGCTATCCCACCGAGTTCGTCACCAAGCTCGTCTTCAACATCGGTACCCCGGCGCTGGTACTGGCCTCCCTGGCCAACGCCGAGGTCGATCCGGATGCCTTCGGGCGTACGCTCGCGACCACCTTCCTGGTGCTCGCGGGGATGGCGCTGGCAAGCTTCGGTGTGGCCAGGCTGCTGCGCAAGCCCTGGCAGGTCATCATCTCACCGATGATGTACCCCAACGCCGGCAACATGGGCCTGCCCGTCGCGCTCTACGCCTTCGGCAAGGAGGGCTTCACCTTCGCCATGACGGCCTGGGTGGCGAACGCCCTGATCCAGTTCACCGTCGGCATGATGATGGCGACCCGTGGCAGCCCCTGGAAGGCGCTGGTGCGCAACCCCACCCTCTACAGCATCGCGATCTCGCTGACCTTGATGCTGACCGGCGTCTCTCTGCCGGCGTGGCTCGGCAACACCGTGCACCTGCTCTCCGGCCTGACGATCCCGCTGATGCTGATCACGCTCGGCGTCTCGTTGGCCAGTATCCAGGCTCGCAACCTCTCCTCCGGCTTTCTGTTCACGCTCTGCCGTGTGCCCATTGCGCTGGCCCTCTCCTTCGCCATCGCCGCCTGGCTCGGCCTGCCACCGGTTGCCGCCAGCGCCGTGGCGCTGCAGATGAGCATGCCGGTGGCCGTCTACAACTATCTGTTCGCCCAGCGTTCACGGCGTGAACCGGAGTACGTCGCCGGCCTGGTCTTCTGCTCGACGCTGCTGGCATTCGTCTACCTGCCGCTGGAATTGGCTTTCATGCTGTAGCGTGGCCGGCCGCTCGCTTGCAAATGCGCACCGAGCAGCTACATTACAAAGTGTAATCTTTAAAAGTTAATGGATTACAGGTAGTTGCACGCCATAGAAGCCATGAGGCAAGGAGACGTAAATGCAAAATCTGTCATGGAAGCAGACACTCGGCGTGGCCACGCTGGCAGCCGGCAGCATGATGATGAGCCAGGCCGCGACGGCCCAGGAGACGCAGGATCCGCAGGGTCTCTACTCCGCCGATGAGCTGATGGACGCCGACGTGTTTCTGTCCAGCAAGCCCGACGAGGATGTCGGCGATGTCGAGGACATCCTGCTGGGCGAAGACATGAGCGTTCAGGCACTGGTGGTCGAAGCCGGTGGCGTGCTGGATATGGGCGACAAGAACTTCGTGGTCCAGAAAGGCGACTTCACCGTCGAGACCAATCATGACGAAAGCCTCGACGACATCGAATACCGCGTCGTTCTCGACATGGACGAAAGCGCGCTGAAACAGCAGCCCGAGTACACCAACGACTGGTGGCGGAATGCCAAGACCCAAGCCGCCGAGGCCTGGGAAAACACCAAGCAAGGCGCCTCCAGCGCCTGGGAAGACACCAAGGCCGCCACGTCCGACCTGCTCAACGACGCCAGCGACGCGATCGACAACAACTGAGTTCGTTTCGCGTTGGTCAATGGCAAAAAAACCGCCGACCCCAGGGTCGGCGGTTTTTCGTTCATGGGCGATACTCGAAATCGCCCTGTCGATGCTTACTGCTGGGGCTGCTGCACCATACCCTTCACACGCTGCATCAGTTGCGGATCCTGCTGAATGGCCTGGCCGATCGAGTTGAACTGCTCGACGCTCATGCCGCTCTCCTGAACCGCCTGGACCATTTCATCGTTGGCCTGCTGGCGAATCTTCTGCTGCTCACCTTCATCGGAGGCGTTCTGCAGCTGCTCGGTGTAATCCTGGGAGATCATCGCGATGTCCTGCGATGCGTCAGCGAACTGCTGGAGCTGGTCATCGGAGAAGTTTTGCGCCGGAGCCTGCGCCTGCGAACCGCTGTCGGCGGACTCCTGGGCCAAGACAGGCGCACTGGCGAGACCGGTCGTCATCATTGCCGCCGCGAGAAATGCAGTGATCCTTTGCATGAATACCTCCAGATATCGATTTTATGCGTGTGCCCTAGTGGGATGCCGCGTGGGAAGGAGAGTTCCCTCCGAAATGTTTCTCTCGGCAATTTAATGTTTCGCCGGGAAACATCGGCACGCCCGGTGCCGGCGATCTCCCACCGTCACTCGCCCGTCGGTCATGGTAACCATTCCACGATGGCCTGAATACCGGCACGGACCTTGTCCAGGGTCGGCAACCCCATGGGGTCGTCGTAGCGTTGCGGGCAGTGCTCCAGTAGCACTCCGCCATCGAAGTCGACGTAGGCCAGGCGCACCGTGAGCTGCAAGGGGTCGCAGCCGAATGCACTCCCCGGCAGCAGGGCCACGCCGGTCTCTTTCAGCAGCCGGGCGGTCAGTTCGGCGCTGGTGGTGATGCCGCGCCGGACCAGGGCCTCCCGGTGAGCGTCGAAATCGGGAAACAGATAGAAGCCACCATCCGGTAGCTGCGTGCGAACGCCGGCCGCCTGCAGCCGCTCGGCGCACCAGTGTCCGATCAGGCCCAACCAGGCCCGTTGGCGCTCGAGATAGTTCGCCAGTTCGGGACTCATCCGATAGGCGACGCAGGCCGCTTCCTGGACCGGGCTGGCGACACTCGACC
>NZ_CEXLVS010000180.1:0-8390 GCF_982684285.1 Salinicola sp.
CTCCCTGATGACTGCGATCCTGTTCTTTGGCGGCATGCAGCTGCTGTCGGTCGGTATCCTGGGCGAGTACGTCGGGCGTCTTTTCATCGAGACCAAGCAGCGACCGCTTTATCTGGTCGCCGAGGACAGCCTGGTCGCCGAACAGAGCCCGACCGGCAGGGAAGGCCGGGTCGACGACATGTCCGACGCCTCGTGAAGCGTCGACTCAAGCGCGAGGCGAAGACCGCCGCTCGGTTCGGGCTGGTGGGGGGTGTCGCGACGGCGGCGCATCTGTCGGTCGCGGCCGTTCTCAGCGCCCTGTGGCCGGCGCTGTCGGAGTTCCTGGTCAACCTGTGCGGCTTTCTGGTCGCCTTCCAGATCTCGCTGATCGGTCACCGACGCTTGACGTTTCGGCGTCGGGGAAAGGCCAGGCGCTTCTTCGCGCTGGCGCTTTCGGGATTCGTCCTCAATAACGGCGTCCTGGCCGTGCTGTTGGCTTCGACCCGAATTTCGGGGTTCTGGGCCATCGGCATCGCGACGCTCACCGTGCCGGTGATTACCTACATCGGCTCGAGACTGTGGGCCTTTCGCGAGCATCCCCGCTGAGCCCCGGTGCCCGCGCGGTGGCAGGCACGAAAAAGGGCTCCCGCAGGAGCCCTCGATCTTGTCGGTCGAGCTGCGCTCAGCGTGTGATCTGACGATACTCGCCGGCGTCGTTGGTCATGCGGCTCACCACCACGATGGCGATGAAGGAGGCGATGAAGCCGGGAATGATCTCGTAGACGCCGGGGCCGCCCAGGAACGAGTTGCTGAAGCCCAGCGCGATCCACACGATCACCGTCAGCGCACCCACCACCATGCCGGCGATGGCGCCGGCGCCGTTGGTCCGCGACCACATCAGCGACAGCAGGATCAGCGGGCCGAAGGCGGCGCCGAAGCCGGCCCAGGCGTTGCTGACCAGACCCAGTACCTGGGAGTCGGGATTGGAGGCGATGATCGCTGCTACCAGGCCGACCGCGACCACGCTCAGACGACCAATGGTGACGGTCTCCTTCTCGCTCGCTTCCTTGCGCAGGAACAGGCGGTAGAAGTCCTCGGTGAGCGATGAGGAGGCCACCAGCAGCTGGCTGGAGATGGTGCTCATGATCGCCGCCAGCAGCGCCGCGTAGAGGAACCCGGTGATCAGCGGATGGAACAGCAGGTTGGAGAGGATGATGAAGATCGTCTCCGGGTCCTGCACCTCGAGACCGTTGCGGATCGCATAGGCGCGGCCGAAGATGCCGACCGAGATCGCGCCGACCAGCGAGATGAACATCCAAGTCATGCCGATGTTACGTGCCGTGGGCACGTCCTTGACCGAGCGAATCGCCATGAAGCGCACGATGATGTGCGGCTGGCCGAAATAGCCCAGGCCCCAGGTGACCGCGGAGAGCCAGCCGACGATGGTCAGACCGTCGGTCCAGGAGAGCAGGGTGGGGTCTACCTGATTGAGCGTCTGCTGGGCCTGGCTGAAGCCGCCGCCGCCCTCGCCGAAGAGCACCACCGCGGGCATGATCACCAGCGCCAGCATCATGATGCAGCCCTGTACGAAGTCGGTCATGCTCACCGCCAGGAAGCCGCCGACCACGGTATAGACCAGCACCACTCCGAGGGTGAGGATCACGCCGGTGGCGTAGTCGCTGAGCCCGCCGATATCGATGACGCCGGAGAAGGCGCTCTCGAACAGCTTGCCGCCGGCCACAAGGCCCGAGGCGGTGTAGACCGAGAAGAACACCACGATGACGATGGCCGAGACCGTGCGCAGCGACAGCGCGCGGGTCGGGAAGCGATTGGCCAGGAACGCCGGAATGGTGATGGCGTTACCGTAGTGTACGGTCTGCTCGCGCAGCCGTGGCGCGACCAGCAGCCAGTTGAAGAAGGCACCGACGAACAGGCCGATCCCGATCCAGGCCGAGCCCAGGCCGGAGACGAACATCGCCCCAGGCAGTCCCAATAGTAACCAGCCGCTCATGTCCGAAGCGCCAGCGGACAGGGCCGCGACCTGGGGACTGAGCGTTCTTCCGCCCAGCATGTAATCCTCGGAAGTGGCGGTGGAAGTGCGCATGGCGTAGAGGCCGATGGCGATCATGAGCACGAAGTAGGCGATGAGGCTTATCCAGACACCGATAGCCATAGGGACGTCTCCTTTCTCTTAATTATTAGAGAGTTGTTAGTTGGTTGTTAGGTGGTTGTCAGATAGTCACCTGATCCGCCGCGCTGCCGACCGGCCTTGGACACGCCGGCAGGCCGGAGCACGGGTGGGGCGCATCGCGACTGGCGAGCGCGCGCGTTGTCCCCCTGTTGGTGTTGTTTGCGATCATGCAGAGCTCCCTTCGGCTTGTCGTTGTTGTCGACGAGTGGAAGTCACTCGTCTCCCATCGCGAGCAGCGAAGCATTCCCGCCCAGCGCAGCCGTGTTGATGGTGCGCGTCTTCTCCGTGGCGAAGCGCAACAGATAGTGCGGTCCACCCGCCTTCGGGCCGGTGCCGGAGAAACCCTGGCCGCCGAATGGCTGCACGCCGACGACAGCGCCGATGATGTCGCGATTGACGTAGACGTTGCCGACGCGGATGCGACTGGCGACATGGTTGGTGAAGTTCTCGTTGCGGCTGTGGACGCCGAACGTCAGGCCGTAGCCCTTGGCATTGATGGCGTCGATGACCTCCTCGAGCTGGTCGGCACGATAACGGGCGATGTGCAGCAGGGGGCCGAACTGCTCGGCTTGCATCGATTCGATGCCGTCGATGGCGAAGGCCATGGGGGCGACGAAGGTGCCGTTGTCGGTCTGTGCCGGGTCGAGCCTGGCCTCGGCCAGCAGGCGCCCCTCGGCCTGCATCTTCTCGACATGCGCGAGCAGGCCCTTGCGGGCGTCCTCGTCGATGACCGGGCCGACGTCGGTGCCGAGATCCCGGGGGTCGCCAATCCGCAGTTCCTCCATGGCGCCGCGCAGGATCTCGATGACCCGGTCGGCGATGTCTTCCTGCAGATAGAGGACGCGAAGGGCGGAGCAGCGCTGGCCGGCGCTCTGGAAAGCCGAGTGGACGACATCCGCGACGACCTGCTCGGGCAGGGCAGTGGAGTCGACGATCATCGCATTCATGCCACCGGTCTCGGCGATCAGCGTGGGCAGCGCGGCGTTTTCCCTGGCTGCCAGTGCCCGGTTGATGATCTGCGCGGTATCGGTGGAGCCGGTGAAGACCACGCCGGTAATCCGCGGGTCGCTGCTCAGCACGCTGCCCACGGTGGGGCCATCGCCGGGCAGGAGCTGCACCACGTCCCGGGGCCTCCCGGCTTCGTACAGCAGTTCGATCACGCGGTTGGCGCCCAGCGAGGTCTGCTCGGCGGGTTTGGCCAGCACGCTGTTGCCGGCCACGGCGGCGGCCACCAGTTGACCGGTGAAAATGGCGACGGGGAAGTTCCACGGGCTGATCGCGGCGAACACGCCCTTGCCGCTCATCATCAGTTCGTTGGACTCTCCGGTCGGCCCCGGCAGCACGGTCGGTTCGGCGAACAGCTCGCGGGCGCGGGCGGCATAGTAGCGACAGAAGTCCACCGCCTCGCGAATCTCGTCGACCCCGTCGGTGAGCAGCTTGCCGCCCTCGCGTGAGCAGAGCGTCATCAACTCCGCCAGATGGGTCTCCATCAGGTCCGCGTGACGCTCGAGAATGGCTGCGCGCTCGTCGACCGGCGTCTCGCTCCAGCGGGGGAAGGCTTGCCAGGCGATGTCGACGGCCTGTTGGGCCTGCTCGCGTGTCGCCCACTGCACGCTGCCAACCGCCTGGCGGCGGTCGTAGGGGCTGGTGACTCGCTGGCGCTGGCTCTCGTCGTCGGCGATGTCGACGCCCAGCAGCGGCTTGGCGTGATATTCCCGATCCATGAACTCCGCCATGCGATCGACGAGCGGCTGGTATTCACTGTTGATGTTCAAGTTGACGCCTTTGGAGTTCTTGCGTGCCGGACCGTAGATGTCCCTCGGCAACGGAATCTTGGTGTTGGCAAAGGTCGGATAGGGCTTGAGCGTTGCCACCGGATGGACACAGAGCGACTCCACCGGGACCCGGGGGTCGACCAGTTGATGGACGAACGACGAGTTGGCGCCATTCTCCAGCAGGCGACGCACCAGGTAGGGCAGCAGGTCCTTGTGGGCGCCGACGGGGGCGTAGATGCGGCAGTAGGTACCCTGTGGCGCTCGCGTCAGTGCGGCGTCATAGAGGGCTTCGCCCATGCCATGCAGACGCTGGAATTCGAACGCGCGCCCGGCATCGTTGGCCAGCTCGAGGATGGTGGTGATGGTGTGGGCGTTGTGGGTCGCGAACTGGGGGAAGATGCGGCCGCGGGTGTTCTCGGACAGCAGAAACCGGGCGCAGGCGAGATAGGCGACATCGGTACAGGCCTTGCGGGTGTAGACCGGGTAGCCATCGACCCCGAGCTTCTGCGACTCCTTGATCTCGGTATCCCAGTACGCGCCCTTGACCAGGCGCAGGGGAATCTCGTCACCCTGCTGGTCCGCCAGGCGATTGATGTAGTGCAGTACCGGCAGGGCGCGCTTGGCGTAAGCCTGGACCACTAGGCCGAAGTGGCCCCAGCCGCGGCAGACATCGCTTTCGAAGACGGCGCGGAAGACCTCCAGCGAGAGTTCGAGACGGTCCACTTCCTCGGCGTCGACGGTCAGCGCCACATGACGCTCCCGAGCCATCTCGACCAGCTGCTTGACGGTGCCTACCAGTTCGTCGAGAACCTGGGTGCGGCGGCCGAACTCGTAGCGCGGATGCAGTGCGGAGAGCTTGATCGAGACGGACGGGGCCGGCGTGCTGGCGTCCAGCTTGAGGCTGGTCTCGCCCACCTGGCGGATCGCCGAGGCGTAGTCGTCGAAATAGCGCTTGGCATCCTGGCGGGTACGGGCCGCCTCGCCCAGCATATCGTAAGAGTAGGTGTAGCCCTTGTTGAACAGCGGCCTGGAACGCTTGAGCGCCTCGTCGATCGTGCGACCCAGTACGAACTGTTGTCCCATGATCTTCATCGCCTGGTACATCGCACTGCGAATGACCGGCTCGCCCATGCGATTGACCATGCGGTTGATGAAGTTGGCCGGCTTGCCTTCCCGTGGCTTGTCCATCTGGATGACGTTGCCCGTCATCAGCAGGCCCCAGGTCGAGGCGTTGACGAACCAGGACTCGCTCTGCCCCAGGTAACGTTTCCAGTCGGCGACGCCCAGCTTGTCTTCGATCAGCGCATCGGCGGTGGCCTTGTCGGGGATCCGCAGCAGCGCCTCGGCCAGGCACATCAGCAGCACGCCTTCCTGGGTGTCGAGACTGTACTGCTGGAGCAGCTCGTCGATGGAGTCGACGGCCGTGTCCATGGTGCGAACATCACGAACCAGTTGCGCCGTCTTGTCACCGATGCGGGCGAAATCCGCCTCGTCGGCGTCCAGCATGGCGCACAGCTCGCCCAGGTAGGCTTCCTCGTCAACGATATAGTGGTCGCTGATCCTGGCGAACAGCGCCTCCAGCGAGGTCTGCCAGGTGGCGGCGGCCAGCATTTGGTCGGCTTTTAGCATTGTTGAACCCCATGATAATCAGCGTTGGCGATGGTGGCCGCTCGCCGGAAGCGTGCGGTGGACTGCGCCAATGGAAAAGGAGTGGTGGCTGACTCTATCGTGAAACAGGGCGACGGTACTTGCCAATTATCCGGGGGTATTTGCGAAAAAGGCCGGGTCATCGCGCTAGCGAGAGGGGCGTCGCAACTGCATGGGCGGATGGCCATAGCGACGGCGAAAGGCGTTGCTCAGGGCGCTTTGATTGGCAAATCCGGTGCGTTCCGCAATATCGGCGAGCGGCATGTCGGTCAACATGGTCAGTTCACGGGCCCGGTTCAATCGCAGCCGCATCACGAACTGATAGGGTGTGATGCCGGTCTGTGCGCGAAAGCGCTCGGCGAAGTGCGCTTCGCTCAGACAGGCGAGACGGGCCAGGTCGGATACGCTCAGGCGCTGGTCCAGCCGCTCGAGGACGAACTGCTCGAGTCGCTGGACGTCGAGCGATCGACCGCTTCGCCTCGCCAATGGGGGCGAAGCCAGGGTCGCGCCGAGGCGGGCACGCAGTGAACTGAGCAGGGTGGTGACCAGCAGATCCCCTGGCGCGTGACTGGCTTGGCTCATTTCGTGGATCAGGAACTGCAGATAGTGCTGGAGCGATTCATCGAGAGAAAAGTAGCCGGGACGGTCGAACAGGGCCCTCGATGGCCGGTTCATGCCGGTCAGGGGAGAGGCGTCGTCCGGCAGGTCGATGATCAGCTGACGGTTGTCCCCGATTCCCTCGTAGTAATGTTCGATATTGGCGGGGACCAGGCAACCGGAAAGCGGTGCCACGACCCCTCCCTGGCCGGCGATCTCGAACTCCGCGTAACCGGACAGCCCGATCACGATCTGGTGATAGTCGTGGTGGTGGTGGTGGATGGCGTTGTCGAGCGGCGCCAGCCGGATGATATCGGTCATGGTGTTCGCCGCGGCATGGCTGGCTCAGGCATGATACTCGCTCCCTTGGAGCGCCTGGTGGGCAGCCAGGTGATCGCGCAATGCCGCCAGTTCTTCCCGACCGCTGCGGGAAAAGAGCGACCCGCCCTGGGCGGCCTGCCAGGGGCGCCCGTGAGTTTCCATCAGGTGTTGGCTGCGGCGGCGCAGATTCTCCAGGTAGGCATCGTGTCGGATCGGGTAGCCGATCAGGGTGTGCCAGCGCGCTTCGCTGGCGCGGTTGTCCAGTACCGCGTCGAAAAGGTCGAGAAGATCCTGCGCCTGTGTTCGATAACGTGGAGTGCGCGATAGCATCAGCGCAGCCACGGTGGCCAGGCTGATCAGCAGGCAGATGAGGAAGACCACGAAGAAAAGTGGCATGCAGATGCTCCGGATGCGCGGCAACCGGCATAGTTTACCACGCCGGCCGCGGCGGCCCCCATAGGTCTGCCGAAGCGGTTCTCGGCGAATCGTGCCCGCCCGGTGCCTGTGCCTGTGCTACGGGTGCCGGCGATGGGGCGAGCCCGGGAAAACGGAGCCGGTCCTGTCTCGTGAGGCCGCCATCCAGACAAAAAAATCGCCGCGCAGAGCGCGGCGATAACGATCATTGCAGTAAGCTCGAGAATCCGCATAGCGACTGCTATTCAGTATCTCTTGACCCTTGAGAGTGTTTGTCGATGGAAAAGTTCCCCTCGGACGGGAACCGCCGAAGCGCTCACGCCGAGTTCTGGAACCGTACCCATCAAGGTAGTGCCTTGGCGCTTGCGGTGAATGGCGCATCTTCGGTCCACTGCCTGACCTGGCCGGTCTCGGCCACCCAGAACACGGTGACGCCCTGGCGTAGACAGAAGTCCTTCATCCCTGCCATCCGGCGGCGAAAGTCCGTGGTGTCCGGCAGGGCCAGCGATACCTGGGTCTGATCATCCGGCATCTCGCTGTCCCGGATGAGATAAAAGAAGGCCTGGGTGATCTCCATCCAGGGATCCTGACCGGCCTCGACGCTGAGCTCTCCCCGACAATCGACGATGAGGCGCTTCTGGCCGAACACCGACGTCGCTTCGAGATCGATTTCCGAGCGGGTGCCAAGGCGGTTGGCTTCACATCGATAGCCATTGCTGGCAAGCCAGCCGGCCATCGCCTGAACGACATGAGCATGAGTTATGGAAGTCATCGTTTTTGTCATGAATTTAATTAATGTTATGAAATGACGCGATTCAACTCTAGCTTGATACTTCAATGATAAGATTAACATAGACCTGCTCATCGATAGATGCATAGTTCGTATAGGGTCACACCCGTTCTGCATGAGGCGTCACCAGCAACGTTTTCGCCTGACAATCGGCGCCTCTTGGCTGATTTTTCAGCGGATTCCGGGTTTTAAAACTGTAATTTCGACTTTCGAACTGGAGACGGGGGCAGCGGGGCGGGCGGCATCTCGCGTCGTTCAGCGAATTGTGCGGCAGTGCAATTCGAGCAATTCGTTAAGATGTTTCTACTTTAATATTAAAGTTCAAGTTTCATACGAACGTTCGGCTTTGGACATCGAAAGCTCAACGGTATTGCTGCCAGGACGCAATTTCGGCGCTTCCTCTTTCTGCCAGCTGGGTACCGATTCCGGATTGGCCGCCGGGCCATCGAAAATATTGCCGGGCAGCGGTTCCCATACCGCTGGCTGACGTGAATAATTGCAGCCAATCTTGTTCGACTAAAGTAGGAGATGCTCGTGGCCGATGATCACTCGACCGGGGCTATCAAGCCCTCCCGGCGACATGCGCTGTTGATAGAGATGGCGCTTGCCGTGGGCGGGTTCGCCATTGGCGTTGGCGAGTTCACCATCATGGGGCTGATGCCGGACGTGGCCAGGG
>NZ_CEXLVS010000181.1:0-8311 GCF_982684285.1 Salinicola sp.
GCGATATCGGGCGAAGGGAGTCTTTCCCACTCCAGATGGTATTCACCGGTCCCGAGGCGCTCCCTGAGCTCTGCCAGGAACTGCACTCTCAACGTCTTGGTCGGCGCCGCGGCCCCGCCCTCCCCGGAAGAGGCCGGCGGGGAGTCGAGTGCGGCCTGCCGCGACCAGCCTCCCGAGCGGCCGCCGCTCTTCTGCTCGAGGCGAACCCCGTCGATGATCATGCCCCTGTCGACCGCCTTGCACATGTCGTAGAGCGTCAGGCAGGCCACGGAAACCGCCGTCAATGCCTCCATCTCGACCCCGGTACGACCATTGAGACGGCAGAACGCCTCGACGTGAACGCAGTTTTCCGCAGCGTCCAGGGTGAACTCGAGGCTGACTTTGGACAGGGCCAATGCGTGACAAAGCGGAATCAATTCGTGGGTCCGCTTCGCCGCCTGAATGCCGGCGATCCTGGCCGTGGCCAGTACGTCGCCCTTGGGCAGATCGCCATCGGCCAGCAGCGCCAGCGTCGAAGCCTGCATGTGAACCGAGCCACGGGCCCGGGCTTCACGCCGCGTCTCCTGCTTGTCGGCGACATCGACCATGTGGGCTTCGCCACGCGCATTGAGATGCGTGAGAGTCATGCTGAACTCGCCTCGTTTTCCATCGTTGGATCAAACATCAAGTGTAGCTTGATCGTCGCGCCGGTGCCTGCCGCGCATCCGCCACCGGATGCCGGCGATGCAACGATCCCGGCGATGACGACGCCGGTCGTTCAGCGTTGCGCCCTGGGCTGCCAGGCAGCGGCCCAGTCGACGACCCAGGTCAGGATCTCCCCCGGATCGTCCAGGTTCAGACGGGGGAGCCCCGTCGGCAGGCGGGCGAGCGTTCCGGGGAGCACCTCGTCTGGCTTGTAGGCCACGGCCTGCACCCAGGGATCCTGTTCCGCCGCCCACGCTTGGTCGGCATCGCTGCGATAAAGTTCCAGCTTCGGAATCGGCCAGCGCTTGAACCCCTCGACCAGAATCAACCTCGGCTTCAAGCTGGCGACCTGCGCCACCAGCGCGGGCAGATCAGGCTCCTGCTGCCCGGGCGTTTCCATCATGAGCGCGAAACGCCGGCCGGAGGCTACCACCATGGGTGTCGCTCCCGCCTCGCGCAGGCGATGACTGTCCTTGCCGGGCTTGTCGATATCGAAGTCGTGATGCGCGTGCTTGATGACGGCTGCCGGCCAACCCCGCGCCCGAAGCAGGGGCAACAGGGTCTCCAGTAGCGTCGTCTTGCCGGTTCCGCTCCAGGCGGCGATTCCCAGCAGAGGAACGTCGCAGGCGGGCATGTCGATGGTGTCACTCATGGCAACTACCCGGCGAGCTGGCGTGGCCACCCTGGGCGCGCCCCGCCAGCTCGACCTCGCCGGGGGTGTTGAGGTTGGCGAACTGCGCTTCCTGGGCGGGGAAATCGACCTGAATCCAGCGGTGGCGATCGTACCAGCTGACGACCCGGCCGCCGCCCGCCGCCAGCCATTGCGACAGATCCGCGCCCAGGGAGCTGCGTATCAGCGCCACCAGAGGCTGCAGTCGCCTGCCATCGTGGGCGACCGCGATATCCGCCTCGCCGATCGCACCCGAGAGCCGGCTCAAGGTATCGACGGGAAGCCAGGGCATGTCCACCGGCGCCAGTAGTATCCACGGCGTGGAAACTTCCCGCAGGGCGCCCACTACGCCGGCCAGCGGCCCGGGATAGTCGGGCAGCGAATCCGTGACGACGGCGTGACCCAGCCGACGATAGCGCCCGAGATGGCGATTGGCGCTGATCACGACGCGACCCACCTGCGGCGACAGACGCTGCAGCACCTGTGTGACCAGCGGCAGGCCGTCGAACTCTACCCACCCCTTGTCGACACCGCCCATGCGCTGTCCGCGGCCGCCGGCCAGCAGCACCCCCGTGACGTCGGTTCGCTCGATCACCGGGTACCGAAGATCTTGTCGCCGGCGTCGCCCAGTCCCGGAACGATATAGCCATTCTCGTCGAGTCGTTCGTCGACAGACGCGGTGTATATCTCGATCTCGGGATACGCCTTCTGGACCCGCTCGATGCCCTCCGGCGCCGCCACCAGCACGATGACCTTGATCTGCTGGCAGCCCCGCGCCTTGAGCATGTCCAACGTCGTCACCATCGATCCGCCCGTGGCCAGCATGGGATCGATCACGATCGCCAGGCGCTCGTCCAGGGCACTGACGAACTTCTCGAAATAGGGCACCGGCTCCAGCGTCTCCTCGTTCCGGTAGAGACCCACGACACTGATCCGCGCACTGGGGATCAGGTCGGTGACGCCGTCCAGCATTCCCAGGCCGGCACGCAGGATCGGCACGATGGTGACCTTCTTGCCCTTGATCTGTTCGACCTCGATCGGGGAGCCGTTCCAGCCCTCGATCGTCGCCGGCTCCATCTCCAGGTTCTTTGTCGCCTCGTAGGTCAGCAACTTGGCCACCTCGCAGGCCAGTTCACGGAAGCTCTTGGTACTGATGTCCGCCGCACGCATCAGTCCGAGCTTGTGTTTGACCAGGGGATGGGAGATGGGGTGCACACTCATGATCGACGCCTTCGTCAAAATGGGAAACACCGATATTGTACGCGACCTGCCAGGGGTCAGGCGACGCTGGCAGGCAACTGCCAATCGATCGGCTCCAGGCCCCGCGACTGGAGAAAATCGTTGGCCTGGGAAAAGTGGCGAGTGCCGAAGAAGCCGCGATGCGCCGACAGCGGCGACGGGTGCGGCGCGTGCAGCACCAGGTGCTTGCCGCGATCGACGAAGCTCGCCTTCTTCTGGGCGTAACTGCCCCACAGCAGGAAGACGACACCGTCGCAATGCTCGTTGATCACCTGGATGGCACGATCGGTGAAGGTCTCCCAGCCGCGATTGCGGTGGGAACCGGCATTGCCCTGCTCCACGGTCAACACGCTGTTCAGCAGCATCACGCCCTGTCGGGCCCAGCTTTCGAGAAAGCCGTGATTGACCGGCGCGGTACCGACGTCGCTGGCCAGCTCCTTGTAGATGTTCTGCAGCGATGGCGGTGTCGGTACCCCGGGGCGTACCGAGAAACAGAGCCCGTGGGCCTGGTGGGGCCCGTGATAGGGATCCTGTCCCAGGATCACCACCTTGACACGCTCCAGCGGCGTCAGTTCGAAGGCGCGAAACCAGTGGGACGAGTGGGGATAGATGACCTTGTGGGCCGCCTTTTCCTGGGCGAGAAATTGACGCAGCGCCTGCATGTAGGGGGCACGAAATTCATCGCCGAGATAGGCGTTCCAGCTGTCGGGTAAGGGCGACTGGGCCATGGATTCGCTCCGCAGCGGTCAGGATTTGGGGGGACGAACCTGATCGACCAGCGGCTCGACGTAGGCGTGCCCCAGATCCCACGGGAACTGGATCCAGCAATCCTGTGCCACCTCGGTCAGATACTGATCGACCAGCGGTCGTCCTTCGGGTTTGGCGTAGACGGTGACGAAATGGGACTTGGGCAGCATGTCGCGCACGGCACGGGCCGTCTTTCCGGTATCGACCAGGTCATCGACCAGCAGCCAGCCGTCGCCATCGTGGTCGACGCCCTTCATCACGTCCAGCTTCCCCTGCGACTGCTCGTCGTAGCTCTTGATGCAGACGGTATCGATCAGGCGGATGTTGAGTTCGCGGGCGATCAACGCCGCCGGAATCAGGCCGCCGCGGGTGATCGCGACGATCCCCACGAAGTCGCGCTCGACGAGTCGATGGCAGAGCGCCCTGACGTCGCGATGGATCTGATCCCAGGAAACGGTGAAATGATGCTGGTAACGATTGGCGGTCATGGCGGGTCCAGGCAATGGGTCGGGCCGCCATCGATCGATGACGGCATCGTGGCTCGCGTTGGATGACGAGGGGCCTATTCGTCCTCGGTGAAGCTGCAGACCGCGAAGACGCTGTAGCCCGCTTCGCGAATCTTGGTCCAGCCCCCCAGCTCCGGCAGGTCGAGGATGGTCGCGGTCTCGACGACATGCCCGCCGCTGCGCTGAATCAGCGATGCGGCCGCCAGCATGGTGCCGCCGGTGGCAATGATGTCGTCGATCAGCACGATCCGGTCCTGCTCGCGAAAGGCATCGGCATGCAGCTCCACCGTCGATTCGCCGTACTCGAGAGTGTAGGTTTCGCTGATGGTGCGGAATGGCAGCTTGCCCTTCTTGCGCACCGGCACGAAGCTGCAGCCCAGTTCATAGGCCAGCGGCGCGCCGACGATGAATCCTCGTGCATCGATCGCCGCGATGGCATCGACCTCGAGCTCCTGGTAGCGGTGCACGAAACTGTCGATCAGCTTGCGGAAGGCGGCGCTGTTCTGGAGCAGCGGCGTGATGTCACGAAAATTGACGCCGGGCTGGGGCCAGTCGGGTACGGTGCGAATGACCGACTTGATATAGTCGCCGTAGATGCTGCTGCTCATCGAAGAAACTCCATTGACCGAACACGGCGCGCCCGGGGATGACCATCGCGGAACGATAAATCCTGGCGCAAAGGCGTCCATGTTACCCAAGCCGGCGCCACGGTGCGACCTGCTCGGGAACGCCTGCATCGTCGGTGCCCGAGCGTGCCGCCAGCGCCGAACCGGTCGCTCAGGCGCGGCCGGCCAGTACCCGCTCCACGGTCTCGACGATCGCCTGGGTCTGGGGATCGATCTCGACATTGACCCGATCCCCCAGCGAGCGCTCTCCGATCGTGGTCCTCGCCAGCGTCTCCGGGATCAGGGTGACGCAGAAGCGCTCCGGCTCCACGGCGCCCACGGTCAGGCTGATGCCATCGATCCCGATGTACCCCTTGTCGAACACGAATCGCGCCAGGTCCGGCGACAGTTCGAACCACAGTCGGCGATTGTTCGGCGCCTCGTCGATCTCCACCAGTCTGGCCATCGCCATGACGTGGCCGGACATGGAATGCCCGCCGATCTCGTCGCCGAAGCGCGCCGCGCGCTCGAGGTTGACCCGATCTCCGGCGACGAGGTCACCCAGGTTGGTCAAGCGCAGCGTCTCGCGCATCAGGTCGAAACTGACGTTCTCGCCCTCGATCGCCGTCACCGTCAGACAGCAACCGTTGTGTGACACCGACGCGCCCAGCGTCAGACCCTCGCGCATCGCCGGTGACATCGATACCACGTGTGTGTGCAACTGCTCACGCGCCTCGATGGCCACCACGGTCCCCACATCCTGCACGATCCCGGTAAACATGCCCCCTCCTGGCCTGAACGGATGACGAGCCAACGAAGGCAGACGCCCTCGGCGGCAGAGATCGGGAATTCTAGCATGCCGGTCCCACCGGACATGAATCGGCCGCAGCGGAACGCGCCTGCCGGATCCCGTCCGCACGTCTTCGACCGGCGGCGACGATTGTCCGGCCGCCGGTCGGCCTCGATAGCGCCAGGCCGGAATCGACGTGGTAAAGTGCCAGCGAATGTTATCGACCTGTCATGGCCGTGGTTCGACGCCAGGGGGTGGAGAACCGCCAAGCCATTCAGATACCCGCCAGCCAGGAGGCTCATGACGTCAATCACGCCAGCCACCGCCGCCTCCCCTGGCCGCGCCGCTGCCAGCGAAGCCCGCAAGCAACGTATTCGCGATGCCGCGCTGACGCTGTTTTCCCGGTTCGGCCTGCGCGGCGCCAGCCTGGACGCCATCGCCGACCAGGCCGGGGTCTCCAAGACCAACCTGCTCTACTACTTTCCCTCCAAGGAGAAGCTCTACGTTTCGGTCCTTCAGCAGATCCTGGAGACCTGGCTGGAGCCGATGCGCGCCATCGACGCCGATCAGCCCCCGGAAGCCGCGATCGGTCACTACATTCGTTTCAAGGTCGAGCTGTCGAGGGATCACGTGCAGGCGTCGCGCCTCTTCTGCCTGGAGATGATCCAGGGTGCGCCACTGCTGAAGGAAGCGCTGCGACACCACTTGCGCGCGCTGGTCGAGGAGAAATCGAAGGTCATCGAGGGCTGGATCGCTGACGGCAGTCTGCTGCCGGTCGATCCGCATCACCTGATATACCTGCTGTGGGGAACCACCCAGCACTACGCCGACTTCGCCGTCCAGATCGAGGCGATTTCCGGCAGGACGCTAGCCGACCCCGATTTCTTCGAAGCCACGGTCGACAATATTCAACGCATCGTGCTGGGCGGTTTGCTACCGCGGACGAACGGCGACGCCTGACTCGCGGCGCTGCCGGCGCAAACGCACCGCAGCGGTCGCCCGGACTCCGCGAGATCCGTATACTATCGCGCTCATCGACGCGGGGCCGTCGCCGATGATGCGCTGACTTCACGCCACGCCGCCCCGCTCCCTCCCGACACCCAGACAGACGCTTTCGGCACGCCCAATGATCACACTGGACAACGTTTCCAAAACCTACGGCAGCGGGCCCGGGGCCGTGCAGGCGCTGAAAGAGATCGACCTGCAGGTACCCAAGGGCACGATTCACGGCGTCATCGGCCTCTCGGGCGCCGGCAAGTCGACGCTGATCCGCTGCGTCAACCTGCTCGAGCGGCCGACCGCCGGCCGCGTCGTCATCGACGGGCAGGAACTCACCGCCATGGACGCCGCCGCCCTGCGTCAGGCACGGCATCAGTGCGGCATGATTTTTCAACACTTCAATCTGCTCACCAACCGCACCGTCTACGACAATGTGGCACTGCCGCTGGAGCTGATGGGCCAGTCGCGCCAGGCCATCCGCGAGCGCGTGCTGCCGCTGCTGGAGATGACGGGGCTGGCGGACAAGACGAAGCAGTATCCGGCACAACTCTCGGGCGGCCAGAAACAGCGCGTGGCCATCGCCCGCGCCCTGGCCAGCCGGCCCAAGGTGCTGCTGTGCGACGAAGCGACCTCGGCGCTCGATCCGCAGACGACGGCATCGATCCTGTCGCTGCTGCAGGAGATCAATCGACAGCTTGGGTTGACCATCCTGTTGATCACCCACGAGATGGAGGTAGTGAAGACCATCTGCCATCGCGTGGGGCTGATCTCCGACGGACGTCTGGTCGAGGACGCGGACGTGGGCGACTTCTTCACCGCGCCCGGCACGCAGCTGGGACGGGAGTTCCTGAACGACTTCCTCAAGCTGGAGGCGCCCCAGGCCCTGATCGAGCGTCTCGAGCCGGAGGCCGGACCGAATACCCACCCGGTGGTGAGGCTGACGTTCTCGGGCGACAGCGTCGCCACGCCGCTGATCTCGCGACTGGCACGGGAGCACGGCATCGACGTCAGCATCCTGCAGGCCAAGGTCGAATCCATTCAGGGGCGTACGCTGGGCCTGATGATCGCCGAGCTGATGGGCAGCGACATGCAGACCCGCGAAGCCCTGGCGACACTCGAATCCTTTGATCTGCATGTGGAGGTACTGGGCCATGTCCAGCGCACTGATTGATCTCGTCTGGCAGTCCACGCTGGAGACACTTTACATGGTTGCCGTCGCCGGCATTCTGTCGGCGCTGGCCGGCGTCCCGCTCGGGGTGCTGCTCTACGTGACGCGGCCGCGCCAGATCCTGGCGCAGCCGGTGGTCAACACGGTGCTCGGTGTCGTCACCAACGTCGGCCGCTCGGTACCGTTCATCATCCTGCTGGTGGCGATCATTCCCTTCACCCGCCTGATCGTCGGCAGCTCCATCGGCACCAACGCCGCCGCCGTGCCGCTGACCATCGCCGCCATCCCGTTCGTCGCCCGGCTGGTCGAGGGTGCGCTCAACGAGGTCTCGCCCGGCCTGGTCGAAGCCGCCCAATCGATGGGCGCGACGCCGATGCAGATCATCATGAAGGTGCTGCTGCCGGAGGCGCGTGGCGGCATCATCAACGGCCTGACGATCACCATCGTCGCCCTGGTCAGCTATTCCGCCATGGCCGGCGCCGTGGGCGGCGGCGGGCTCGGTGACCTGGGTATCCGCTACGGCTACAACCGCTTCAACCCCACCGTGATGCTGATCACCGTGGTGGTGCTGGTGGTCATGGTGCAGCTGTTCCAGAGCCTGGGGGACTATCTGGTGCGCAAAAGCGATCACAAGTGATCGTCGAGCCTCACTAGACTCATAACCAGAATGAATTACCGTGATCGCCGTTATTCCGTTATATTTCAGCGGTCACCGGGCATTCGAATCCATGCCCGAACGTCTCATCATCAGGGAGAATGTCGCCAAATGCCGATTTCACTGACACGTACGCTGAGCGCCGCCGCACTGAGCCTTGGGCTGGTCGCCAGCGCCGCGCAAGCCGCCGACACCATCAAGGTCGGTACCATGGCCGGCCCCGAGACCGATGTGATGCAGGTGGCCAA
>NZ_CEXLVS010000182.1:0-3560 GCF_982684285.1 Salinicola sp.
GTTCCAGCGCTCGCCGCCAGGCGATAGCGCCAACGGTTCATGCTGGCGGTCGAGCAGGACCAGCGAGCAGGTTGCGCTCACCGACAGGCTCTTGACCCTGGCCGGCTCGATACCCGCCTGGTCGACGGCGCGACGGGTGGCGTCGCAGACGGCTCGCCAGATATCGCTGGTGCTCTGCTCGACGTGGTGTTCGAGGGGGCGGTGCAGGGCGATCGGCGCCTTCGCCTCGCCCAGCAGTTCACCGCGGTCGTCGAAGACCCCGACGCGGGCGCTGCCGGTGCCGATGTCGACGCCCAACGAATAGTGTTTCTCGGTCATGGTCGGCCTGTTCAAGAGCGTTTGAGAAAGGGCATGCGCAGTGTCATGACGACGATCAGGAATGCGCCCCACACGGCGGTGGCAAGATGCTGGCTGGCGCCCATCAGGTTCATGCCCGAGGCGATCACCTGGAGGCTCATCAGACCCAGTACCAGCGGCAGCACGCGTCCGAAGCCGCCGAACGGATTGGCGCCGGCGAGAAAGCAGGCCAGGACCGTGATCAGCAGGTAGCTTTCGCCATGGCCCACGCGTACTGAATTGAAGCGCGCCAGCATCACCATGCCGGCGATGGCGGCCAGCAAGCCGGAGAGGGTGTAGAGCACGATCAGCACGCGGCGTACGTCGATCCCCGAGTATTCGGTGGCACGCAAATTGGAGCCGATCATGTGGATCGAGAATCCGGTACGGGTGAACTGCATGAAGTAGGCGAGTCCGCCCGCGGTCAGCAGGAAGATCAGCATCGGGATGGGGATGCCGATCAGGCTGCCGCTGCCGAGCCACTGGAAGCCGGCCGGCATGCCGGAGATACCGCCGCCTCGGGTCAGGAACTCCCCCAGCCCCTGGAGGAAGATCATCGCGCCCAACGAGACCAGGATCGGGTGGACGCCGACTCTCGCGACGATGACGCCGATCAGCAAGCCGGCCACGCTGCCCACGCCGAGGCCGGCGGCGATACCCGCGACGATGCCGAGCACGCCGGCATCGCCGAGGGCGTTCTGCACCAGCCAAGCCGTGGTCAGTCCCGCGATGTTGGCGGTGAACGTCACCGCCAGATTGAGACCGCCGGAGATGATCGGGACGAGCATGGCCAGCGAAAGCAGGCCGAGTTCCGGTAGCTGCACGGCCATCGAGCGGACGTTGACCGCGCTCAGGAAGCCGGGCGCCATCACGGCGAAGAACGAGAAACTCGCCACGAGCAGCAGCGCCATGATGCCGATTTCGAGAGACTCGGCACCGGGTCGAAAGGCCCGCCGGGGGGCGGATGCGGCGCTCATGGGCGTGCCTCCTTGGGAATCGCGCGACGGGGCAGCAGCTTGTCGAGGTTGCTGCAGGTGATCGCGACGAGAATGATGAAGCCGACGATCATGCGGAAGGCGTAGGGGGTCACGCCGAGCAGGTTGAGCCCGTTCTGCACCACCGCCAGCAGCAGCACGCCGACCAGTGCACCGGTCACCGAGCCGCGGCCGCCACCGAGCGTCGCGCCGCCGAGGACCACGGCCGCGAGAATTGGCAACTCCTGGCCGATCAGGGCGTTGGGGACCACCTCCTGCACGATGTGGGCCTGCATCAGCCCGGCGACGCCGGCGCAGAGGCCCAGCCAGCCGTAGGCGAAGGCGTGGATCATTCCCACCCGCACGCCCGAGCGCCTGGCCGCTTCCGGGCTGGAGCCGAAGCCGTAGATGGCACGTCCGAATCCGGTCCGGGTGAGAATGAAGCCGGTGGCCAGGCTCATCACGGCCATCACCGCGACGGGGAGATAGAGCGTCGCGCTGCCCCGCGAGGCGGGCAGGTCGATCAGGGGAACCGAATAGTAGAGCCAGTCCGGGATGTCGTAGATCGAGACGCCGCCGGTGAAGACCATCAGCAGCCCGAAGTAGAGGTTGAAGGTGCCGATGGTGACGATGATCGAGACGATGCGAAAACGGTGGATCAGGAAGGCATTGACCAGGCCGAGCAGACCACCCACGGCCATCGACAGGAGGATGCCGAGCAACCAGTTGCCGCCGCCCATGTGATCGATCAGTAGCGTCATGACCACGTACTGCACCACCGACGCCGCCACCGCGAACGAGATGTCGATGCCGCCGGCGATGAGCACCACCACCAGCCCGACGGCGAAGATCATGTTCACGGACTGGTTGTTGAGCAGGTCGAACAGGTTCTGCGTGGTCAGGAAGGTATCCGTGGTCAGCCCGAGAACGACGCAGAGCGCGACGATGATCGCGGCCAGCACGCCCTCGGTGCCGAGGTGCAGTCTAGGCATTGATGATCTCCTCGAGCGATGCCTCGGTGATGGCGTTGGGCGTGAGCTCGCGGCTGACCCGGCCCGCCTTGAGGACCACGACGCGGTCCGAATTCATCCAGATCTCGCCGGCCTCGTCCGAGATGAGAATGATCGACATGCCCTCGTCGGCCAGTTGCCGGATGATGTCGAAGATGCCCGCCTTGGCGCCGACATCGACGCCTACCGTGGGGCAGTCGAGAATCAGCACCTCAGGCCGGGTCGCCAGCCACTTGGCCAGCACGATCCGCTGCTGGTTGCCCCCGGAGAGGGAAGAGACCGCGAGTTCGGCGTCGTTGACCTTGGTGCCGAGACGGCGGATCCACTCGGCGGTCAGCTCGCGAAGGCGTCGCGGGGAGAGGAAACCCCTCGGCTTTTCCAGCTCGTCCAGCACCGTCACGGCGGTATTCATGTTGATCGACTGGTTCTGGACCAGCCCCAGATGCAGGCGATCCTCGGAGACGTAGGCGATGCCGTTGCGGATCGCGTCCCGGTTGGAGCGCAGCGTTAGCGGCTTGCCGTTCTTGAGCAGCTCGCCGCCGGTGGGACGGTTCATGCCGAACAGGACGTGGGCGAGCTCGGTGCGTCCCGCGCCCAGCAGCCCGGTGAGGCCCAGTATCTCGCCGCGATGCAGCGTCAGCGAAACGTCCTCGAACTCACCGGTGCGGCTCAGATGGCGCAGCTCGAGCACCGGCTCCCCCGAGCAGACGGTATGACGCGGGGTGAGCGTCAGCTCGCGGCCGGTCATCAATTGCGACAGCCGCGTCTGGGTCATGCCTTCAGTCGGATAGGTACCGACCAGGACGCCGTTGCGCAGTACGGTCACCCGCTGGCAGACCGCCAGTACCTCCGACAGCCGATGACTGACGAAGACGATGGAGATCCCCTGCGCCGAGAGCGAGCGCGTGATCTCCAGCAGCGTCTGCACTTCGTTGCGGGTCAGCGATGCCGTGGGCTCGTCCATGAACACGATTCGAGCACCGGCGCGCAGCACCCGGCAGATCGCCACCAACTGGCGCCGCGCGATGGAGAGATCCTCGACGCGGGTGTCGGGGTCGAGGGGAACCCCGAGGCGTTCGATCACCTCGCGCGCCTCCTGGCGGGCGGCTCGCCGGGAGAGCGGTCGGAGCGGGCTGGCCACGTAGTCGTCGAAGACGATGTTCTCGGCGACGCTCAGGTGCGGGAACAGGGCCAGATCCTGCCAGATGACATGGATCCCGAGCGCGCGGGCATGGTGGGG
>NZ_CEXLVS010000182.1:3570-8270 GCF_982684285.1 Salinicola sp.
GGGTGATGCGACTCACGGCGTCGGCGTCGCCGAACGAGAACGCCGCCCCCGCTTCCGGCGTGTAGACCCCGTTGAGTATCTTGATCAGCGTGCTCTTGCCGCAGCCGTTCTCGCCGGCGAGGCAGAGCACTTCGCCGCGGCGAAGCTCGAAGGAGGCGTCATCGAGTACCCGGCTCTGGCCGAACACCTTGCTGACACGCTCCGCCCGCAGTGCGATGTCATCCATCGCTGTCTCTCCCGGAAGGCAAGATGAAAATCGGCCGCGCGGACATCGCGCGGCTGTGGAGGTCGGATCGCTTCAGAGACCGAGTTCGGCCAGCTCGTCGACCGTCTCCTCGTTCAGCTCCAGCGGCTTGGAGGCGTACAGGGTATGGCCGTCGAGACGAACTTCGCCGAGTACCGGCAGGTCGTCGCCATCGGCGATCTCGCCACCTTCGTAGAGCCTGTCGCCGAGGGCGACGAAGGCCTTGCCGGCTTCCAGCGGGCTCCACTGGAAGCCGCCGGTGATGACGCCTTCATGAACCAGGCGGCGACCCTGGCCGGGGGAGAACAGGCCCATGACCTTGATCTCTCCCGCCAGGCCGCGCTCCTTGACGGCCCGGGCGGCACCGATGGTGCCCTGGCTGCCGAAGGACATGATGCCGGCCAGATCGGGATGGGCGCGGATCAGGTCCAGGGTGGTATTGCGGCTGTCGTCGACGCTTTCGGCGACACCGAAGCGATCGGCGGCCTGCTCCATGTCCGGGCAGTTCGCGTCGAGCCATTGAACGGCGGCATCGGCCCAGGCGTTGTGGGCCGGCACGTTGAGTCCGCCGACATAGACGGCGTAGGAGCCTTCGCAGCCGGTGGTGTCGGCGAGCAGCCTGGCGTGCTCTTCACCCAGTTGCTGGGCGGAGATCATCTCGAAGTCGTAGTCGATGTTCTCGGAGTCGGGGCTTTCATGAGTGAGGACGATGATGCCCTGATCGCGGGCCTTCTTGAGTACCGGCTCCAGCACCTCGCGATCATTGGGGACCACGCCGATGACATCCACGCCGCGGGCGATGAGGTCTTCCACCGCACGCACCTGCAGCGCGGGGTCGGCGCTGGTCGGGCCGACCATGTAGGCATCGACGCCGAGCTCGTCGCCCATCTCCTCGATGCCTTGCTCCATGGCGTTGAACCAGGGTATCCCGCCGACCTTGGCCACGACCGCGATGGTGGGTTTGTCTTGAGCCTGCGCCATGCCGGCGCTGCCGATGACGCCCGCGACAACGGTCGCGGCGAGATACAAGTTGCGTTTCATGATCGGTTCCCCGTCGTTGGTGGTCCGACAGCGCAGCCGGCTCAGGGGGTGTTTACACAGTGCCTGCGCTCGGCGAGACAGCGTTGAGATCGACCTCGTACGCGAGCCAGGTCCTTTTTCGGACGGTGTCATCTCGGCCCCGCTCTGGCCTTCCCTGGTCGAACTCGTAAACACCCTTTCAGCGCTTCTGACCAAAGTCAGTTATGAATGCGCAATCGGTTGTGCAACTATTCGTTTCTGCATCGATCAGGTCAATGCTACTTTTGATCTACCGAAGGGGGAGGGGCCAAGTGTCGAGCGAGCCATCCAGAAAGCTGACCATCTACGATCTCGCCAAGCTGGCGAAATCCTCGCCGAGTACCGTCAGTGCCGTCCTGAACGGCACGTGGCAGCGCCGTCGGATCAGCCGCAAGCTGGCTCGGCGAATCCTCGATCTGGCCGAGCGCGAGGGGTATTCCACCAATATGCAGGCGCGGGCGTTGCGGCGCGATCGTTCCGGTATTCTCGGCATGATCCTGCCGCTCTACGACAACCGTTACTTCAGCTCGATCGCCCAGATATTCGAGGCCGAGGCTCGCCGGCGCGGCATCTTCACCATCGTCTCCTGCACCAACCGCGATCCGGACCAGGAGCGCGAGGCGGCCAGGATGATGCTGGCCTATCGCGTCGAACACCTGATCTGCACCGGGGCGACGAACCCGGATGCCATTGCCGAGATGTGCAGTGCCGCAGGTATCGCCAGCCTCAACCTCGATCTGCCCGGCACGGCCGCGCCGTCGGTGATATCCGCCAATCGCGAGGGAGCGCGCCGCTTGACCGACGCGCTGCTCGACCGGCTCGAGGCGCGGAAGATCGACGCGGCACGCGTGCTGTTCATCGGCGGCCGAGCCGAGGATCACAATACCCGGGAACGCATCGAAGGCTTTCGCCAGGCCCGCGAGAGACGCGGCCTGGCCACGAAGCCCACGGATATCGTTCCCTGCGATTACGCCGCCGAGAAGGCCCAGGCAGCGCTCGAGGCTTACGTCGGTCGTGAGGGCCGGTTGCCCGCGGCGATGTTCGTCAACTCCACGATCTCGCTGGAAGGGATCGTGCGCTGGCTGCGCCTCGGGGGCCACGACATGAACGACATCATCATGGGCTGCTTCGACTGGGATCCGCTGGCGGCAGCCTTCCATCCGCGCCTGATCATGATGCGCCAGGACGTGCCCACGATGATCGCGCGCCTCTTCGACTGGATCGACACCCCGCCCGAGGATCCGACGATGCGCCTGGAGGTCATGCCGGAGATCATCGGCCACTCCGCGGCAACCCCGGGGCGCGGATAGCCTCGCGCTCTCGTCGGTTCGGCGCCGTCCGGACCGCCCCTCGAACGGCAGCGGCGATCCTCTCTGTCGCAAATCGCAATGTCATGTCGCAAACACGCCCGAGCGTGACGTCGCAGAACATCATGGCCCCCAGGGTGGACGATACCATCGCGGAAAATCATCGACCCGAGGGTCGATACCGCCGTCCGCCGTGGCGTAGAGAGGGTCCCCATGCAACGTTATTCCGGTTTCAGCCTGGTCAAGCACGCGCTCAGTCATCACGAGAACTGGCAGCGTCACTGGCGCAATCCCACCCCCAAGAAGCGCTACGACGTGATCATCGTCGGCGGTGGCGGCCACGGTCTGGCGACGGCCTACTACCTCGCCAAGGAGTTCGGCGTCACCAACGTGGCGGTGGTCGAGAAGGGCTGGCTGGGCGGTGGCAATACCGCGCGTAACACCACCATCGTGCGCTCCAACTACCTGTGGGACGAGGCGGCGCAGCTCTACAACCACTCCCTCGACCTGTGGAAGGGGCTGTCGCAGGATCTCAACTACAACGTGATGTTCTCCCAGCGCGGCGTGCTCAACCTGGCGCACACCCTGCAGGACATGCGCGACGTGCAGCGCCGGGTCAATGCCAACCGCCTCAACGGCATCGACAGCGAGGTGGTGACCCCCGAGCAGATCAAGGAGATCGAGCCGGCGCTGGATACCTCCAAGCGCGCGCGTTACCCGATCATGGGTGCCTCGTGGCAGAAGAGCGCCGGGGTCGCGCGCCACGACGCGGTGGCCTGGGGCTTCGCCCGCGGCGCCGATGCGCTGGGCGTCGACCTTCTGCAGAACACCGAGGTGACCGGCTTCAAGATCCGCGACGGCCAGATCCACGGCGTGCACACCAACCGCGGCGATATCGAAGCGCAGACGGTGGGCTGCGTGGCCGCGGGCAACTCCGGCGTGCTGGCCAAGATGGCCGGGATCAAGCTGCCGCTGGAGTCGCATCCGCTGCAGGCGCTGGTCTCCGAGCCGCTCAAGCCGATCCTCAATACCGTCACCATGTCCAACCACGTGCACGGCTACGTCAGCCAGTCCGACAAGGGCGACCTGGTGATCGGGGCGGGGATCGACGGCTATCTCGGTTACGGTCAGCGCGGCAGTTACCCGACGATCGAGCACACCCTGCAGGCGATCGTCGAGATGTTCCCGATGTTCTCGCGGGTACGCATGAACCGGCAGTGGGGCGGCATCGTCGATACCTGCCCCGACGCCTGCCCGATCCTGTCCAAGACCCAGGTCAAGGGACTCTATTTCAACTGCGGCTGGGGCACCGGCGGCTTCAAGGCCACCCCCGGCTCCGGACACGTTTTCGCAGCCAGTCTGGCAAAAGGGGAAATGCACCCCATCGCGGCGCCGTTTTCCATCGATCGGTTCCATACCGGCGCCTTGATCGATGAGCATGGCGCCGCCGGCGTGGCGCACTGAGGGTACAAATGCCTGCGCGAGCGAATCGCTGCGTTACACGGTACTCGGACATTCGCCTAACCCCGCGTTATGTCTCTTGTCCTGCGTGCCGTGTGCCTTGCGCTTCATCTCGCTCGGCAATTTGTACAGGGACTGCTCGTAACAAGTCCAAACCGGAGTCAACACCATGTTTCATATCTTCTGTCCCTACTGCCAGGAGTACCGCGAGGAAGAGGAGTTTCATCCCAGCGGTCAGGCACACATCGAACGGCCGGCCGATCCCGCCAGCGTGAGCGACGAGGAGTGGGGGGACTACCTGTTCTTCCGTGACAACCCGCGCGGTATCCACCACGAGATGTGGGTGCACCGGCTGGGCTGTCGCAAGTTCTTCAATATCACCCGCGACACCGCGAGCTACGAGATTCTCGAGACCTATCGCATGGGCGAGCAGCCGAGCATCACCGCCGCCAGCGCCGAAGTGCGCCGCGAGCAGGGCGTGCAGACCGCCGATGGCGGCTGGCAGACCGTCGGCGCCCGGCCCGAGAACAGCCGGCTCAACGAGGAGACGCCGTCATGCCCCAGTCCAACCGGCGCAATCAGGGCGGGCGCATCGCCCGCTCGCGGCGGCTGTCGTTCACCGTCCACGG
>NZ_CEXLVS010000183.1:0-8199 GCF_982684285.1 Salinicola sp.
AGACGCTCTACGCGAGTGCCGAAGCGCGAGCGCGGCTGCTGCTGGCCGAAGGCGTTACCACGCTCGAGATCAAGTCCGGCTACGGTCTCGATCTCGACAGCGAACGGCGCATGCTGCAGGTCGCCCGCGAACTGGGCAAACGCCTGCCCGTGACGGTAAAGACGACTTGCCTCGCCGCCCACGCCCTGCCGCCGGAGTATGCCGAGCGCAGCGATGACTACATCGAGCTGGTGTGCGAGACGATCCTGCCGACGCTGGCGGGAGAGGGGCTGATCGATGCCGTCGACGGCTTCTGCGAGGGCATTGCGTTTTCTCCGGCACAGATGCGGCGGGTATTCGAGACGGCACGCCGGCTCGGCCTGCCGGTCAAGCTGCACGCCGAGCAACTGTCGCGCCTGGGGGGCTGCCAGCTGGCGGCCGAGTTCGGCGCGCTGTCGGCCGATCACGTCGAGTACGCCAACGACGACGATGCACGGGCCATGGCAGCCAGCGGCACCACCGCCGTGCTGCTGCCCGGCGCGTTTCTGACGCTGCGGGAGACCCGGGTGCCGCCGATCGAGGCGTTTCGCGAGCACGGCGTCGCCATAGCGCTGGCCAGTGACCTCAATCCCGGCACCTCGCCGGTGCTGTCGCTGCGGCTGATGATGAATCTCGCTTGCACGCTGTTCCGCCTGACACCGGAGGAGGCCCTGGCCGGCGTGACGCTGCAGGCGGCCAGGGCGCTCGGCATCGACGCCAGCCATGGCTCGCTCGAGGTGGGCAAGGTGGCTGACGCGGTTGCCTGGAGCGTGACCGGACCGGCGGAACTCGCCTACTGGCTGGGCGGCCAGCTACCCGGCATTCGCTTCCACCAGGGAGAGAGGATCAGCGCATGAGCAGCTTCCAATTGACCCGGGGAGCGACCCCTTTACTGGTATCGATGCCCCACGCCGGGACTCGCCTGACGCCGCAAGTCGAAGCCGGGCTCAGTGACCGCGGGCTGTCGTTGATCGACACCGACTGGCACATTCCGCAGCTTTACGATTTTCTCGATGACCTCGGCGTCAGTCGGCTGCAGGCCGAATACTCCCGCTACGTCGTCGATCTGAACCGTTCGCAGGATGACAAGCCGCTCTATGCCGGCGCGACGACCGGCCTGTTCCCGCAAGTCGACTTCGACGGCGAGCCGCTCTACCGGCGCGGGTGCGAACCTTCGAAAGCTGCGCGCGACTGGGCGCTGGAAAACGTCTGGCGGCCTTATCATCGTGCCCTGCACGAGGAGCTGACGCGACTTCGCCGGCGTTTCGGCTACGCGGTACTGTTCGACGCTCACTCGATTCGCTCGCGGGTGGCGAGGCTGTTCGACGGCCAGTTGCCCGACATCAACCTCGGGACCAACGATGGCGGGAGTTGCGATCCCACCTTGAGCGACCGGCTCGAGGCGATCTGCGACGCACAGACCGATTACACATGGGTGACCAACGGGCGGTTCAAGGGCGGCTTCATTACCCGTCACTACGGAATGCCGAGCGATGATGTCCACGCCGTGCAGCTCGAGCTTTCCCAGGCGACCTATATGGAGGAGCCGCGGGAGGCCGATCTGATAGAGGCATCAACGACTTTCCCCTATCGGGAGCGAGAGGCGACACAGGTGCAGGCGCTGTTGAAGGCCCTGGTCGAGGCGCTTCTGGCATGGCGTCCCCGTCCCGAGCCCGGGACCATCGCCTGATTCGGGCCTAGACACCTCGTCTATGGCGTGTCTCCTGGTTGCCGCGCTCGCCGCTGACTCTCCCGTGACCCAAAAACGCCCGCGCTCTTTCGAGTGCGGGCGTCGTCGTTTCTGGCCGGCATCGTTTCTAGCCGACACCGTTTCGATCGACAGCGTATTGAATCGCGTCACCGCGACGCTGCCGTGGCGATCACTTGTTGGGCTGCTTGGTCACGCGAAGGTAGGGCTTCTTCTCGTCCCAGCCGTTGGGGAAGAGTTCCTTGGCCTTCTCGTTGTCGATCGACGGCACGATGATCACGTCGTCGCCATCCTGCCAGTTCACCGGCGTGGCAACCTTGTGGCTGTCGGTCAGCTGCAGGCTGTCGAGCACGCGCAGGATCTCGGCAAAGTTGCGGCCGGTACTGGGCGGATAGGTGATGGTCAGGCGCACCTTCTTCGCCGGGTCGATGATGAATACCGAACGCACGGTGTTGGTGCCGCTGGCGTTGGGATGGATCATGCCGTAGGCCTCGCTCACCGAGCGGTCGGCATCGGCCAGCAACGGAAAGTTGAGCCCACAGCCCTGGGTCTCTTCGATATCGCCGACCCAGCGCTGGTGGTCGTCCAGCGGGTCGACGGACAGGCCGATCGCCTTGGTGTTGCGGCGCTCGAACTCCGGCTTGAGGCGCGAGACCTCGCCGAGTTCGGTGGTGCAGACCGGGGTGAAGTCGGCCGGATGGGAGAACAGGATGACCCAGCTGTCGCCGGCCCACTGGTGGAAGTTGATCGGCCCTTCGGTGCTCTCCTGGGTGAAATCCGGGGCGGTATCGCCGAGTTGCAAAGCCATGACTTTCTCCTGTTGCCGTTGGCGGCTTGCTTGAAGCCTGGGATCGGATGCCCATCATGACGAGCCGGGGCAGCGCTGTGAAACAATCGATAGCGATAACGACATGCCCGCGCTCGCGCGATGTGTCCGTGACGTTCCTACAACGTGGTAGCCAGTGCCCGATATCTCAAGGGCGAGGTGCGGTTTTGGTGGTCGCGTCACGGCAGGCGGTTCAATCCGCGGGCGCCGCCGCCCCCAGGTAGTGCTTGCGCCAGTAGCGGACATCCAGCGACGACACGCTGACGGTGCGGCCGCTGCCGGGGGCGTGGATCATCTGGCGGTCGCCCATGTAGATGCCGACATGGGTGGCATGGCTGCCCGAGCCGAAGAACAGCAGATCGCCGGGACGGGCGACGTCGATCTCCTCGAGGGCATGGAACTGCTCGTTGGAGGTTCGCGGCAGCGAGATGCCGATCTTGCCGTAGGCCATCTGTACCAGTCCCGAGCAGTCGTAGCCCCGGGGCGTGCTGCCGCCCCATTGGTAGGGCGTGCCGAGCGCATCCTTGGCGGCGGACATCACCAGGATGCGATCGATGGAGAGGTTGTTGCCATCGATGGCCGGTCCATCGTCGCGGGTGACGATCGCCTTCTGGGTACTGCAACCGACGAGCAGCAGCAGGAACAGGCCGATGAACAGCAGGCCCGGATGGGAAAGCGTTGCCTGGCGACAGGATCGGGTCGAGGGAGTCTGCCGCATCGCGGCGAATCGGGAGAAACGGTGGGGGGTGGTGCCTGTCGCCATGCCCGCGGGCCCTGTCTGCCGGTTTCAATCGAGTGTAGAGCAGGGGCCCGGTGCTGCAAAGTCGCACGGCCGCTGCGTTTGGGTTGCGGTCGTCAGGGTGGCTCCCCTCGAGCCGGGGTCGGGGATCGCGCCGCTTGAGAGCGGCGGAGGTTGCCCCCACTTTCAGGTGTCGCCCATCGGCGTTTCGGCTGTCTGTCGATATCGTCATCCGGACCCACAGGAGGATCCCATGTCCATTGCCGAAGACCAGGTTCCCGGCGTGCAAGCCGCCCCGACGGAAACGCGAGGCTTCGTGTTCAACCACACCATGCTGCGGGCCAAGGACCCAGCGGTGTCGCTGGCCTTCTACACCCGTGTGTTCGGCATGCGTCTGCTGCGCAAGCTCGACTTTCCGGAGATGCAGTTCACGCTCTATTTTCTGGCCCGGGTCGACGACGAAAGCGCCATCCCCGAAGACGACGGCGAGCGTACCGCCTACACCTTCTCGCAGAAGGGCGTACTGGAGCTGACCCACAACTGGGGCAGCGAGGACGATCCCGAGCTTTCGTATCATGACGGTAATGCCGAACCGCAGGGCTTCGGCCATATCTGCTTCGCGGTACCGGATCTGGCGGCTGCCGAGCAGTGGTTCGACGCCAATGGGGTCGAATTCAAGAAGCGTTCCGACCAGGGCAAGATGAAGAACGTGATCTTCGTCAAGGATCCCGACGGCTACTGGATCGAAGTCGTGCAGCCCTCGCTGTCGAAAGGGCTGGGAGCCTAGGGCACGTCCCCCGGCGTCTCTCCACCCGGCAGGGTGTCGCTAGGGCGTTGGGGGAGATCGCCCCGGGGCGATGCATAGGGGGAGCGCCGCAGGCAGCGGCGGTCGATCTGCTCGAGGGTTGGCCGTCCCAGCTGCGCCATCAGGTTGTGCAACTGATCCTTGAGCAGGTCGATGGCATGGGCCGCCCCGGCCTCTCCGCCCAGCGCCAGGCCGTAGAGCGTGGCGCGGCCGCAGAGCACGCCCTCGGCGCCCAGCGCTACGGCCTTGGCGATGTCGCTACCGCGGCGGATGCCGCTGTCGAGCAGCACGTGCATCGAATCTCCCACCGCGTCGACCACCTCGGGCAGCGCATCCAGCGTCGCCGGGGCGCCGTCGAGCTGGCGGCCGCCGTGGTTGGTGCCGACCACGCCGTCGGCACCGATGCGCCTGGCCTCGAGTGCGTCCTCGGCATTGAGAATCCCCTTGACCAGCAGCTTGCCGGGCCAGCGCTGGCGAATATCGGCCAGCACTTCCCAGGTCAGCCGGCGTGTCATGCGCTGATTGATGTAGCCGGCGGCGCTGCCCGCACTCTGCTGTTCCCTGGGCAGATACTTCATCAGATTGCCCAGCGTCGGCAGGCCCTGGGGCCAGAGCGCTCGATAGGCCCACTGCGGATGCAGGGCGGCGTCCAAGAGATAGGACAGTGCCAGACGCCGGGGATTGAGGTAGCTTCTCGAATCCCATTCGCGACGTCCCAGCACCACGGTGTCCGTGGTGACCATCAGGGTGTCGACGCCGACGTTCTTCGCCCGTTCGAGCATGTCGTTGCGAACGGCCTCGTCATCCAGCACGTAGAGCTGGAACCAGAGCCGCGCCTCCGGCACCGCGTCGGCGAGGGTCTCCAGGCTGGCGCAGGAGACCGTGCTCAAGGTGAAGGGGATGCCGCGACTGGCGGCCGCCCGGGCCAGCGCGATATCGCCGTCCCGCCACAGCATGCCGTTGTAGCCGGTGGGGGCGATTGCCAGCGGCAGCTCGGCGGGGGCGTCCAGCAGCCGCGTGCGGCTGTCGCGCTGCTCGACGTCCACCAGCGTCCGCGGTTGCCACCCCCAGGCGGCGAAGGCGCAGCGGTTGTCGTGCAGGGTGATCTCGTCCTCCGAGCCGCCGTGGACATACTCCCAGGCGAAGGCGGGCAGGCGCCGGCGCGCCATCCAGGCGAGTTCGTCGATGCTCTGGGCGCGGCGCCAGGCATGGTGCGAGGAGTAGCGTCGTTTCACGGGGCCTCTCGATGGCAATGGAGCGATGATGGACTCGACGTTAGCACGCCAACCATTCCTCGACGATGCCACCAACGGCGAGTCGACGGGGCTGGCGAATACCGGTGCGAGGGATGAGGGCCAGGCCGGCTTGCCGCCGGGGAACCCTCGGATGGCATTGGCGTCTGAAAAGGGATTTTATCCGGTGCAGCCTGATCCGAGACGATCGGGTATGCTTCCAGTTCGATTGCCGACAGACAAAGGATGGGGTGTTCATGGATCGTAGAAGTGTGCTGAAAAGCGCGATTGCCCTGGCTGCCTGGTATGGGTTGCCTTCGGCGCCGCTATTCGCGGCGGCGCGGGCCACCAGTGACATTGCCGATGGCGAGGCTTCTTCCTTCAGCTTCGATTGGCTGCAGGGGTTTGCCCGTGACCTGGCTGCCAAGGCCTATCAGAGCACCGTCGAGCAGCTACCGCCGACCCTGGCCGATCTCACGCCGCAGAAGTACAACGCCATCGGCTACGATCCCGATCATTCGCTGTGGAACAGCATGAACGGTCCGCTCGACATCCAGTTCTTCCACGTCGGCATGGCGTTCAACCAGCCGGTCCGGATGTACTCCATCGATCCGCAGACCCAGCAGGCCAAGGAGATCCATTTCCGGCCGGACCTGTTCGACTACTCCCGGGCCGACGTCGATGTCTCCCAGCTCGAGGGCCAGGGCGATCTCGGCTTCGCCGGCTTCCGGGTGTTCAAGGAGCCGTCGCTGACCGAGCGCGATATCGTCTCGTTCCTGGGCGCCAGCTACTTCCGGGCCGTCGACGACACCTATCAGTACGGCCTGTCCGCCCGCGGCGTGACGGTCAACACCTACAGCGACGGCAAGACCGAGGAGTTCCCGGCCTTCACCCGCTTCTGGTTCGAGACGCCGAAGCCCGGCGCAACGACCTTCACCGCCTATGCGCTGCTCGACTCTCCGAGCCTGGCCGGGGCCTATCGCTTCGTCATCCACTGCGAGGACGAACGCGTGGTGATGGATATCGACAAGCATCTCTACCCGCGCGAGTCGATCGCCCAGCTCGGCATCACCCCGATGACCAGCATGTTCAGCTGCGGTACCCAGCAGCGCGACATGTGCCTGACCTTCCATCCGCAGATTCACGACTCCGACCGGCTGTCGATGTGGCTCGGCAACGGCGAATGGGTCTGCCGTCCCCTCAACAATCCGCCGCGGGTCCAGTTCAACACCTTCGGCGACGACAACCCCAAGGGTTTCGGCCTGCTCCAGACCGACCACGACTTTACCCATTACGAAGACATCGTCGGCAATTATCACAAGCGGCCCAGCCTGTGGGTCGAGCCGAAGGGGCAGTGGGGCAAGGGCGAGATCCAGATGCTCGAGATCCCCACCACCGGCGAGACCATGGACAACGTGGTGGCGTTCTGGAAGCCCGAACAGGCGATCGAGCCGGGGCAGGAACTCAACTACGGCTACAAGCTCTACTGGAGCGCGCAGCCGCCGGTGAAACCCGAGCTGGCCCGCGTGCGCAAGACGTTCACCGGCATCGGTGGCTTCCCCGAGGGCTGGGCGCCGGGCGAGCACTACCCCGAGGTCTGGGCCAAGCGGATCGCGGTGGATTTCATCGGTGGCGAGCTCAAGCACTTCTACGACAACGATATCGACATCAAGACCCAGCTCGACGTGCCCGAGGGCGATGTCAAGCAGCTCGATATCCTGTGGGTGGAGGAGATCGAAGGCTTCCGCATTCAGTTCGACTGGTACCCCACCAGCGACTCCACCGATCCGATCAACATGCGCCTGAATCTGCTCGCCGACGGCAACACGGTGAGCGAGACCTGGCTCTATCAGTACTTCCCGACCCCGCCGGAGGAGCGTCACTATCCGGCACATCCCGCCCAGGGGTGACGGCGGAGCGAGTCCATTCGACCAGAAACGGGGCGGCCAGATGGCCGCCCCGTTTCTTTTCAAGCGCCCCGGAACCGGCGCAAGCCGAAGCCGCCTTTCAAGCGCCCCGAAACCGGCGCAAGCCGAAGCCCGCGACTAGTACCCGAACCGTGCCGCGACGGGGCCGGTGATCTCGGCGATCGTGGCCAGCTCGGCATCGCTGAACCTGGGCTTGTAGTAGGTCGGCGCGTGCAGGCCGCTGGCGGCGTCGGCCAGCGCCTGGGGCTCGAGTTCGAGCTCGGCGTGGTCGAAGACCGCCTGCAGGCTGTCATGAGGTTCGCTGCAGAGCGCCTCGTAGCGCACCAGCAGACAAGCCGATCTCAACTCCGGGTCGGCATCCAGCGTGTCGGCGACGTGGGCGTAGATCGCCGCCCAGTAGCGAGCCCACCCTTCGACTTCGTTGCCGGATTCCCATAGCCCGGTGATGCGCCGGGTCTCGTCGTCGTCGCCCACGTTGATCGCCCGCCGGTCGAGGCCGAACTCGTAGTGCCCCACCCGGCGCATGTGCTCCAGCGCGCGCGGCTCGCTGGTCTCGCCGGCCACGAACAGCTTCTGCTGCTTCATCAGCGAGGCGATGTGCCAGACTGGGTCGCGAATCACCAGGATGAATTTCGCCGCCGGGTAGAGCCGGTGCAGATAGCCCAGCCGCAGCGCGGAGCTCCTCTTCAGCTTGCCGGCATCGAGCTCCTCGTCGCCGAGAATGAGCTTGCAGAGGGTGCTCTTTCCCGAGCCATTGCAGCCGATGAGACCCGCCTTGTGGGAGGTCGAGAGCTGAACGCTCACCCCGTCGAGGATCGGCTGCTTGCCGTAGGCCTTGCACGCCTCGCTGAACTGGATCAATGCCGCCATGGACTCGAACGCTTCCCTTCAACAAAAGGCACAGCCTAACGGCCAGACCGCCGTGTTCCAAGCCTTCCTCTGA
>NZ_CEXLVS010000184.1:0-8187 GCF_982684285.1 Salinicola sp.
TGCGCCACGCGATGCAGATCTCCGACGGCGACTGGTCGATCCTGTGGAGCAGCGGTCTGTCGATCGGGCTGTGGGCGGTGGCGATCATCGGGCTGCTGCTGCCGGTGATCGTGGGGCCGATCCTGCGTCGTCGAATGCAGGCGGCCAGAGCCAGAACCCAGGATTGACGAGTTCGATCAGCTATTATCCTTACTCGCTTTCTCTCTGAGGAACGTTATATGAGCGATGAAAAATCTGCGGCCATCGAGGCGCTGGCGCCGGCCGGGCGACTGCGTGTCGCCATCAACTACGGCAATATCGTACTCGCGCAGCGGGGTAAGGACGGCGAGCCTGCCGGTGTCTCGGCGGTGCTGGCGCGGGGGTTGGCGGACGAACTCGGGGTGGAAGCGGAAATCGCCACTTTCGACGGTGCCGGCGACGTGTTCGCGGCGATCGATGACGACGCCTGGCGGATCGGCTTTCTCGCCCGTGATCCGGTGCGGGCCGAGAAGATCCACTTCACCGATCCCTACGTGATCATCGAAGGCACCTACCTGGTGCCGGATGCGGCGCCGTTCCAGGATGTCGACGAGCTGGATCGGGACGATATCCGCATCGCGGTGGGCAAGGGCGCGGCCTACGATCTCTATCTGACACGGGCGCTGAAGCATGCGAGCCTGGTTCGCGCCGCCACGTCCGCCGCGGCGATCGAGCTGTTCGCCGAGCAGGGGCTCGATGCCGCCGCCGGCGTGCGTCAGCCACTCGCGGCCTATGCCGCGTCGAATCCCGGTTATCGTGTCCTGCCAGGGCGCTTCACCGCCATCGAGCAGTGCATGGCCGTGACCAGGGCGCAGGCTTCGGACGCCGTCATCCGCTACGTCGAGGATTTCCTCGCTCGCATGAAGCAGCAGGGGGTGGTGAAGCGGGCGTTGACGGAGAGCGGACAGGACGAGACCCAGGCGGCACCGTGAGCAGGAGAGCGGTGTGAAATGGCAAGCCGTTGCCCAGAGAGGACGACACCGACCCGAGGGTCGGTGTCGTCGCTTGTCGCCGGATCATGAAACGGTGCTATTTGGCGGCTTTCTCCAGTGCCGCGACGGCGGGCAGGGTCTTGCCTTCGACGTATTCGAGGAAGGCGCCGCCGCCGGTCGAGATGTAGGAGACCTGGTCGGCGATGCCGTACTTGTCGATGGCGGCCAGGGTGTCACCGCCACCAGCGATGGAGAAGGCGGGGCTGGCGGCGATCGCCTTCGACAGCACTTCGGTGCCCTTGCCGAACTGGTCGATCTCGAACACGCCGACCGGGCCGTTCCACAGGATGGTGCCGGCGTTTTCCAGCAGGCTGGCGAGATGCTTCGCGGTGTCCGGGCCGATATCCAGGATCATCTCGTCGTCGCCGACCTGGTCCACCGGCTTGACGGTCGCGGTGGCGGATTCTGAGAACTCGGTGGCGACGACCACGTCGGTGGGCAGCGGGATCTTGACCTTGGCCATCAGTTCCTTGGCCTTGTCGATCAGGTCCGCCTCGTGGAGCGACTTGCCTACGCCGTAACCGGCCGCGGCGATGAAGGTGTTGGCGATACCGCCGCCGACGATCAGCTGATCGCACTTCTCCGACAGCGAATAGAGCACGTCGAGTTTGGTGGACACCTTGGAACCCCCGACGATGGCGGCCATCGGGCGCTTGGGGGCGCTGAGCGCCTTTTCCAGGGCGTCGAGCTCGTTGGCCAGCAGCGGGCCGGCGCAGGCGTGCGGCGCGAACCGGATCACCCCGTGGGTGGAGGCCTGGGCGCGGTGGGCGGTGCCGAAGGCGTCCATCACGTAGATATCGCAGAGCGCGGCATACGCCTTGGCCAGCGCTTCGTCGTCCTTCTTCTCGCCCTTGTTGTAGCGCACGTTCTCGAGCAGCACGACTTCACCGGTGGCGATCTCGACGTTGCCGTCGAGGTACTCCTTCTCCAGCCGTACCGGCTTGCCCAGCAGCTCGGAGAGATGCTCGGCCACCGGGGCCAGGGTGAACTCATCCGCCGGCTCGCCCTCGGTGGGCCGACCCAGGTGGCTCATCAGCATCACGCTGGCGCCGGCGTCGAGCGCGGCCTGGATCGTCGGCAGGCAGGCGCGGATGCGGGCATCGCTGGTGACCTTGCCGCCCTTGACCGGGACGTTGAGATCCTCGCGGATCAGCACGCGCTTCCCGGAGAGATCCAGGTCGGTCATCTTCAGTACATTCATAAGATCCTTTCCTTGCGGTGAAGAGAAGTGACGGGTTTGGCAATGGAGGACGGCAGTTCGAGCCAGTGGCGGGCGACATCGAGCATCCGGTTGGCGAAGCCCCATTCGTTGTCGAACCAGCACAGCGACTTGAGCAGGCGGCCGCCGGCCACGCGGGTCTGAGTGGCATCCACGATACCCGAGCGCGGATCGTGGTTGAAGTCGACCGAGGCCATCGGCTCGTAGGTCACGCCGAGCAGGCCCAGGTAGCGCTCGCGGCTGGCAGCGGCCAGGCAGGCGTTGACCGCGTCGGCGTCGGTATCGCGCTCGAGCGAGATCGCCAGATCCATGGCCGAGACGTTGATGGTCGGCACACGGACGTGAAGGCACTCGAAACGATCCGCCAGATGCGGCATCAGGCGGCCGATGCCGCGTGCCAGGCCGGAGTCCACCGGGACGATCGACTGCATCGCCGAGCGTGTCAGGCGCAGGTCGCTGTTGTGATAGGCGTCGATCACCGGCTGGTCGTTCATCGCCGAATGAATGGTGGTGGTGACGCCATGGGAGACGCCGAAGCTGGCGTCCAGCACCTCGAGGATCGGTATCAGGCAGTTGGTGGTACACGACGCCGCCGAGACGATCCGCATGTCGGGGGCGATCGCGCTCTGATTGACGCCGTAGACCACCGTGGCGTCGACGTCCGCTTCCGCCGGCTGCGAGAACAGCAGCCGCCCCGCCCCGGCCTCGAGGTGACGCTCGGCGGTGGCGCGATCCTTGAAGCTGCCGGAGCACTCCAATAGCAGGTCGATGCCGAGCTCGCCCCACGGCAGCGTCTCCGGCACCTCGGCGTTGAGGACACGAATGGTCCTGCCGTTGACGATCAGGCAGCCATCGCGCGCTTCGACATGGCCGGGAAAGCGCCCGTGGGTGGTGTCGTAACGGGTCAGGTAGGCGATCGTCTCCAGGTCGGAGCGCTCGTTGATGGCGACGATCTCCAGCGGCAGATCGGGGCGCTCGATCAGCGCACGCAGCACGCTCTGGCCGATACGGCCGTAGCCGTTGATGGCGACGCGATAGGTCATGGGCGAGTCCGATAACCCGAGGTTGAGGACGAGGTTCGAGGCCGACCATCTTAGCGCATTCGTGCCGAACCAGCCGAGCCTGAGCCGGATGTCAGACCAAGGTACTGGACGCAGGAGCGATCGCCTCATAGTTTGGAACGATCTCTCTGGTACCGGATGCGCTCACCGATGGTTATTGCCGACACGCCTTTCACCGCGATCGCGATCTCGTCCCTGGCCGTCGGGACGACAAGGCCATGATGCGGCGTCTCGAATCGTTGTCGTTCTATCTCTCCGCCACCGAGTGCCTGGTCGAGGGCGAGGCCAGCGGCGTGGTCCTGAACCGCTCGATGCCATGCCGGTTGTGGGAGGACCCGGAGCTAGAGCGAGGCGAGGGGATCGGCGATCGCGACCTGCCGCGTGGCGAGCCCGTCGCCGGGCGAGCGCTGGTCGTTGCTTGCAAGCCGGGTTCGAGCAGCGGCGGTGTCGGGCTACTGGAGGCCATCCATGCCGGGCAGGCGCCGGCGCTGGTCGTGCTCGACCGTCCCGACGAGGCCATTGCGCTGGGAGCTATCGTCGCCGAGGAGGTGCTGTCGCTCTCGTTGCCGGTGGTGGTGCTGGATGAGGCACGTTTTGCCATGGCCCAGGCGGCGCATCTGATCACGCTCTATCGCGGTGGCCGGCTCGTCCTGAGCGGCCCCCGCCTGGCGGGCCTGGCCAGCGTCACGGCCGGCGGAGAACTGGGGCACGAGCCGACACCACACGTTGCCGCCAACGACGGCTTCACGCTCTCGCCGGAGGACCGGCGCTGTCTCGATGGCGACGCCGGTCCGGCCGCCCAGGCCGCGATGCGGGTCGTCGTTGGCATGGCTCGCCTTCAGGGTGTCCGGGCGTTGTTCGACGTGGATCGCATTCACGTCGGCGGCGACATCGAGATCGGTCCGGCGGGTCTGGCGCTCGCCGCGCAACTGGTCGAATGGGGCGGCGAGTTCCGCGTACCGACGACGATCGGGGCACCCGGCGAGGCGACGACGCACGTCGTCAAGGCCTGCCGAGCGCTCGGCGCGATACCGCTCGACGATTCATCGCCATCGCGGGCGGACGCCGAGTGGCCCTGGCCGCTGGCGCTCTGCGTGGCGATCGTCGGCCGGGCGCCGGTACTCTCCGCCAACTGAGGCCTTCAGCGGATCTCGGCGGCGATGGCGTTGAGTCGCTCCGCCAGTGTCTCCGGCATCTCCATGGGGAGGAGATGCCCATAGCCGGGAAAGACCTCGAGCTTGCCCTGGGGGAGGTGGGGCATCACCTCGGAACGCTGGGTTTCCGGCGCCAGCGACGGGTCCCTGTCCCCGACCAGCACCCAGGCCGGGTAGGGGAGCTTGCCGACGGTCTCGCGCCAATCCTCGGCGTGCGTGGTCGTCGGCCAGGCCCGCCACGCCGACGGGTTGGCGTTGATGGCATCCTCCACCGCCTGCTGGTAGAGCGTCGGGGCGAGAGACACTTCGCTGGCGCCGTCGATGAACTGGCGTGCCTGAGCCTCGCTGAAATCGAAGTCGAGCTGGAATCGATGCTCCTCCTCGGCGATCGACTGCGGCCCGGGCGGGGAGGGCGCGATCAGGATCAAGGCGTGCAGCCACGCGGGGCGGTCGGCGGCGACGGTCATCGCGATGCGGCCGGAGAACGAGTGGCCGACGAGGATGACGTTGTCGAGCCCGGCGTCGTCGACGCACTGCTCGACGTGACGGGTCATCGAGGCGACATCGAATCCCGCCACGTCGCTGGCGCGGCCGAAGCCCGGCATGTCCAGCGTGATCACCCGGTACCGCTGGTCGAGAAGCGGCAGGACCGCCTCCCACTCATGATGGGAACTGCCGAAGAAGTGCATGAGCACCAGCGTCGGGTCTCCCTGACCCTTGTCACTGGCTATCGTCATCGGGTCTCTCCTGTCGAGGCTGTGCTGTCATCGGGCTTCCTTGCCGAAACCGTCGAGGCAGTCGACGGCCTGATAACAGCGTAGCGGGATCTGCGTCGCTGTCAGGCATCGCGCGAAGCGATACCCGGTAGAAGCGATGCCCGGTAGAAACGATGGTCAGTAGAAGAGATGCCAGACGAACGGCAGCACGACGGCGGTGAAGGCGCCGGTGAGGCTCATGCCCAGCGACGCGAACGCGCCGGCGGCGCTGCTGATCTCGAACGCGCGCACCGTGCCCAGGGCGTGTCCGTTGATGCCCAGTGCCAGGCCGATCAGACGGGGGTCGCGAATGCGCAGGATCCGGCTCAGCCACTCCACCCCGAAAATGGCGGTGACGCCGGTCGTCAGCAGCGCCCCCATCAGCAGCGCCCGCGAACCGCCGAGCTCCTCGGCCAGCCCGAGCGCGATGGGCGAGGTCACCGACTTGGGCGCCAGCGAGGCGAGCACCTCCTTCGGTGCGCCCATGGCGGCGGCGATGATCACGGCGTAGCAGGCGGCCAGGGTCGCCGATAGCGGCAGCGTCAGCAGGATCGGCTTCCACAGTGCGCGAATCTGTGGCAGTTGCTGGTAGAGCGGCACGGCCAGCGCGACGGTGGCCGGGCCCAGCAGAAGCATGAGCCAGCCGGCGCCGCGGTTGTAGTCGTCGATGCCGATGGGCAACAACGCGATGGTCACGGCAATCAGGATCGCCGCTATCAGCATCGGCGGGCACCAGGTGGGCCGATGCATCAGCTTGAACAGGCGGATACCGAAGAAATAGGCGCCGAGCGTGAGCGCGATGGCGGCGATCGGAGAGTCGAACCACTGTTGTGGCAACTGCGAGAGGCGCTCGAGCCAGTCATTCATGGCCGGCGTTTCCCGCTGCCAGTCCCGGGGCGTCGCTCGCGGGCAGATAGCGCCGCATCAGCAGCAGGCTCGACAGCACGCTGAGCAGCGTGCCCGCGATCAGCGCAGTCAGAATGGCAACCCACTGGTCCGCGAACTGACCGGCGACGAAGAATATCTCGACGACACCGGGCATGATCAACAGCGCCAGCATCGCGATCAGCGGCTGGCTGATGTGGACGACATCCGGATTCATGCCACCCCGGTAGCCGAAGAAGAGGGTCAACAACAGCATGCCGATGACGCCGCTGGGCATCGGCAGGCGGAACAGCGCCATCACGGCCTGCCCCAGCAGTAGAAAGACCAGTAGCCACAAAAAGCCGCGCAGAACGGACATCCTGACAATCTCGAATCGCGGAAAGGAGGAGCATCATAGCAAATGCATGGCGTCGTCCCGACGGCCGTGGCATGCCAGTCCGGATCCGGCCGGCGCTCAAGACTTTCCCATGACGATTTTCAGCCGTCGCCGGGATACGAAACGTGACAATCTGGTGCAGCCCCCGTCATGGCGTCCGACCGAGCAGACAGGCGATGAAGAAACGGTGCATGGGCGTGAACTGCGGCGCATAGTCGCTTATTCTTGGCGGTGATCTCAGGAAGCGCGGACAATTTTGCGGTGTTTCCTTAAGCTCTGTCTGAAAAAACGACGAGCGATAGCCAGACAAGGCAAAAATCGGCGAAAAAGCGGAGTTTACGCGGGGTAAATAAGCATTTTGAGCCGATTTTTAACGCCGTATGGTTGAGCGCAGGCATTTTTCAGACAAAGCGTAACGGCTAGTCGATGATCGCCGCGATAGGGAGGGGGAGCTGGCGCCACGGGCAGCGGGTCGAGACCATGCCACGCAGCCATTATCGGTTAGCCATCTTTGGTAGACAGGGAAGCGGCCCAAGTCGAGATTTCCCGGATGATCCATCTTGAGGACAGAGGAAAAGCAACATGACCGATATCGCCAAGCTGCTAGGCAAGGAAGCAGACAGCCTGCTCAGCTACACCTGCACGGGCTTCAAGAAAGAAGACCTTTATCTGCCGGGCCCCGACTTCGTCGATCGCGTCTTCTCCGATACCGATCGCAGCCCGCACGTGATGCGTAACCTGCAGACGCTGTTCAATACCGGTCGCCTGGGCGGTACCGGCTACCTCAGCATCCTGCCGGTCGATCAGGGCATCGAGCATTCGGCCGGGGCGTCGTTTGCCCCCAACCCGATGTACTTCGATCCCAAGAACATCGTCGAGCTGGCCCTGCAGGGCGGTTGCAACTGCGTCTGCTCGACCCTGGGGGTGCTCTCTTCGGTGGCGCGGCGCTATGCGCACAAGATTCCGATGATGCTCAAGCTCAACCACAACGAGAGCCTGACCCTGCCGGCGATGTACGAACAGACCATGTTCGCGCAGATCGAGCAGGCCCACGACATGGGCTGCATCGCGGTCGGCGCCACGATCTACTTCGGTTCCGAGGATAGCCGCCGCCAGATCCAGGAAGTGAGCGAGGCCTTCGAGCGTGCGCACGAGCTGGGCATGGTCACGGTGCTGTGGTCCTACCTGCGCAATCCCGAGTTCAAGAAAGACGGGACCGACTACCACGTCTCCTCCGACCTCACCAGCCAGGCCGTGCATCTGGCGGCGACCATCAAGGCCGACATCGTCAAGCAGAAGCTGCCCGAGAACAACGGTGGCTACAAGGCGATCGGTTTCGGTCATACCCACGACAAGGTCTACAGCGAGCTGACCAGCGATCACCCGATCGATCTGGCCCGCTACCAGGTGGCCAACTCGTTCATGGGCCGCGCCGGACTGATCAACTCCGGCGGTGGCTCCAAGGGGCACTCGGACCTGGGTGAAGCGGTACGCACGGCGATGATCAACAAACGTGCCGGCGGCATGGGCCTGATCTCCGGACGCAAGGCATTCCAGAAGCCGCTGAAAGAGGGTATCGAACTGCTCAACGCGGTACAGGATGTCTACCTTTCCAAGGACGTCACCGTCGCCTGATCCCAGGCCCATGAGTTAGACGTTAGACGCAAGTGCTCATGGAATTCCCGAAGCCCGGCCATCGCCGGGCTTTTTTCGCCTCGATTTCAGGG
>NZ_CEXLVS010000185.1:0-8180 GCF_982684285.1 Salinicola sp.
AGCCAGGAAGCGGGCGATCGCACGGCCGGAGATTCCCAGCCCGCCCACCAAGGTCGGCGGCATGCCCGGCTCGGCTGACTCTGCCGCGGCAGGGGTTGCCGGCTCGGCGGATAGCGAATCGCTCATGGCGTCAACGCAGCTTCAATGTCGCCAGCCCCAGCAGGACCAGCATGACGGTGACGATCCAGAAGCGCACGATGACGCGGGGCTCCGGCCACCCTTTCAGTTCGAAATGGTGGTGCAGCGGCGCCATGCGGAAGATGCGTCGGCCGGTGAGCTTGTAGGAGCCCACCTGCAGGATGACCGACACCGTCTCCATGACGAAGACGCCACCCATGATGAACAGGACGATCTCCTGGCGAACGATGACGGCGACGATGCCCAGCGCCGCCCCCAGCGCCAGCGCACCGACGTCCCCCATGAACACCTGCGCGGGGTAGGTGTTGAACCACAAAAACCCGAGGCCGGCCCCGGCGATGGTGCCACAGAACACGGCGAGTTCGCCGGCGCCCGGCACTTCGGGGATGTGCAGATAGTTGGCGAAGACGGCGTTGCCGCTGGCATAGGCGAACACCGCCAAGCCCATGGAGACCAGCACCGTCGGCATGATGGCCAGGCCGTCGAGGCCGTCGGTCAGGTTGACCGCGTTGGAGCTGCCGACGATGACCAGATAGCTCAACACGATGTAGAACAGGCCCAGCGGAATCACCACATCCTTGAACAGCGGCACGATCAGGCTGATCTCCACCGGGCTCGCGGCCGTGAAATAGAGGATCAACGACGCGCCGAGACCGATTACCGACTGCCAGAAATATTTCCAGCGGGCCGGCAGACCGCGCGGGTTCTTCTCCACCACCTTGCGAAAATCGTCGACCCAGCCGATGGCGCCGAAACCCAGCGTGACCGCCAGTACCAGCCACACGTAATGGTTGGTCAGATCGCCCCACAGCAGCGTACTGATCGCGATGGAGACCAGGATCAGCGCACCGCCCATGGTCGGCGTGCCCGCCTTGGAGAGGTGTGACTGCGGACCATCGTCCCTCACCGCCTGACCGATCTGACGCTCGACCAGACGCCGGATCATCTGTGGTCCCATCCACAGACTCAGGAACAACGCCGTCAGCGTGCCCAGGATCACGCGCAGGGTGAGATATCCGAAAACATTGAAAGCACTTTGAAAATGGGTAAGCAGTTCAGCCAGGAAAAGCAGCATGAGTCAGATTCACCTTGAGGCATCATCACGCAGTGCGGCAACGAGTCGTTCCATGCCGGCACTGCGCGAACCCTTGACCAGCACGCTGGCCCGGGAAGGAAGCTGATGCTGGGCGAAACGCTCGAGTGTCGCCCAGTCATCGAAATGACGGCCTTCGTTGCCGAAAGCCTCCGTTGCGGCACGCGCGGCCTCGCCGTACGTACCCAGAAAATCGAGTCCGAGATCGTGCGCCAGCCGACCGACCTCGGCATGCAGGCGTTCGCTCTCGGCCCCCATCTCGCCCATCGGTCCGAGGAAACACCAGCGCGGCGCCGGCAGCGACGCCAGCGTCTCGAGTGCCGCTCGCATCGCACCGGGGTTGGCATTGTAGGTGTCGTCGATCACGCGGCTATCACGCACCCCGTCGACCACCTGCATGCGCCCCGCCATGCTCTGGCAGGCCTCGAGCCCGGTCACGATCTCGGCGCCGCAGAACCCCAGCGCATGTGTCGCGGCCGCCGCGGCCAGCGCGTTGCGCACGTTGTGTCGCCCCATCAAGGCCAACGAGACGCGCACCGACGTTTCGCCCGGCAGGGAAAGCGTGAAAGCATAACGCCCACCCGCATCGCACACCAGATCGTGAGCGGTGACGCTGGCGTCGCTCCCGATGCCGAAATCGATCACTCGGGCGCGCCCCGCCAGCGCTCGCCACACCGGAAAATAGCGCTCGTCCCGATCGAGGACGGCGCAGCCGTCCATGGCCAGGCCGGCGAGAATCTCGCCCTTGGCCTGAGCGATCTGGCCCATGCCGCCGAACTCCCCGACATGCGCCCCGGTGACGTTGGTGATGACCGCCACCTGCGGCTTGGCCAGCGCGGTGGTCCAGGCAATCTCGCCCAGGTGGTTGGCGCCCAGTTCGATGGCCGCGTAACGCTGCTCGGCATCGAGCTCGAGCAGCGTCAGCGGCGCGCCGATGTCATTGTTGAGATTGCCGCGCGTGGCCAGCGTCGGCGCCCGTCGCCGCAGGATCGAGGCGAGCATCTCCTTGACCGTGGTCTTGCCGCTGTTGCCGGTCACCGCAATCAGCTTTCCGCCCCACCCGAGCCGGTGCGCCCGCGCCAGCAACCCCAATGCCAGCCGGGTGTCGGGTACTTCGACCTGTGCCAGCGGGTCGGCGACCGGTCGTGCCACGACCGCGCCCACGGCGCCTTTCTCCCGCGCCTCGGCGAGGAAATCGTGAGCGTCGAAGCGTTCGCCCTGCAGCGCCACCAGCAGATCGCCGGGGCGAAGAGCGCGCGTATCGGTGACGATACGGGACACCTCGACGTCGGCGCCGTTCAAGGTCGCGCCGAGACGCGAAGCGATGCCGCTCAACCGGTCGTTCATGCGGACGCCTCCCGCGAACGGAGGCAACGGCTCGCCACCCCGACGTCGCTGAAGGGGTGGCGCATGCCGGCGACTTCCTGATAATCCTCGTGACCCTTGCCGGCGATCAGCACGATGTCCTCCGCCGTGGCCGTCGCGATGACGCGCTCGATCGCCACTTCCCGACCATCGACCAACCAGCTTTCCGCCCGAGCCTCCGGTGACAGCCCGGCCGCGATCTCGTCGCGAATGACTTGCGGGTCTTCGCTCCTGGGGTTGTCGTCGGTAACGACGATGCGATCCGCCAGCTTCTCCGCGACCGCCGCCATCAACGGACGCTTGCCGCTGTCACGGTCACCGCCACAGCCGAACACGCACCACAGTTCGCCCCCATCCCGGCTCGGCAGATGAGCGCGCAGCGCGGCGAGCGCATTCTCCAGCGCATCCGGCGTGTGGGCATAGTCCACGACCACCACCGGCACCCTGCCGGCATCGTCTCGCGGCAGCCGTTGCATGCGCCCCGGCACCGGCCGCAGCGTAGCGGCGGCCTGCCAGAGCGACTCCAGCGGATGGCCCAGACCGTAAAGCGTGGCGATCGCCAGCAGTGCGTTGTCGAGGTTGAAACGCCCCATCAACGACAGCTCGAGGACCCCTTCGTTCTCCGGCGTGGCAACGATGGCGCGCAGGCCGTTCGGCAGCGCTTCGCAATCGACGACACGCAGCGTCGTGGCCTCGCCACCCCCGGTCGCCAGGACTCGAGTACCGCCCGGCAGACCCGCGAGCATCAAGCGTGCCAGGGGATCATCGCCATTGACGACGGCCAGCCGAACCGAGTCTCGCCTGAAAAGCCGGGCCTTGGCGGCGGCATAGGCCGCCATGCTGCCGTGATAGTCCAGGTGATCGCGACTCAGGTTGGTGAAGACCGCGGCATCGACCCTGGTATCGCCGAGCCGCTCCTGAGTCAACGCGTGCGACGACACCTCCATGGCAACGACCTCGACGCCAGCGCCGGCCAACTCGCCGAGCATCCGCTGCAACGCCAGCGGGCCCGGCGTGGTCTGCAGCGCAGCGCGGACTTCGCCGGGCCGACCATATCCCAGCGTTCCGATCACCGCAGCCGGGGTGCCGAGGGCTTCCAACAGTGCCGCAATGTAATACGTGACCGAACTCTTGCCGTTGGTACCGGTGACGCCGATCAGTTTCAACGATTCCGGGACCGCGAAGAGCCGTCGACCCAGCGCGGCCAGCCGAAGCGCCAGCCCGGGCAAGGCGAGAACGCGCTCGTCGGCAGCCCAGGTCGCATCCAGCGCCTCGGCCTCGCAGAGCACACCGACCGCACCGGAATCGAGCGCCTCGGAGATGAACTGCCGAGCGTCGACACTGACGCCCGGTACAGCCAGGAACAGGTCGCCGCTCTCGATCTGGCGGCTATCCTGCGTCAGCGTCAATTCGGCTGCGCCCGAAAGCCACGATGCCAACCGCGACGGTTCCGCGGCGCTGCCCGAAGGCGTAGCGACATCAGGCCAGAGCTCGGCCAGTGCAGTCGCTAGCCGCGCGGCATCGATTCTCATGGCGCAGTCTCCTCCTGCGGCGCGTCGGGGGGCACGTCCAACAGGCGCAGCGCGCTGCCCACGACGCGACTGAATACGGGGGCGGCGACCAGGCCGCCGTAATAGTCGCCCTTCTTGGGATTGTCGATCATCACCACGGTAACGATACGCGGGTTGGAGGCCGGGGCAATACCGGCGAAAAGCCCCCGATACTCGGTTTCCTGGTAGCCGGTGCTGGTGACCTTGCGCACGGTGCCGGTCTTGCCCGCGATCTGGTAACCGGGAACCATCGCCAGATGGCCGCCGGCATTGGGCTGCACGATCTTTTCCATCATCGCCAGGAGCTCGTGCGCCACGGTGGCCGAAATCACCTGTTCGCTCTCCGGATCGCCGTTGAGCTTGAGCAGCGAGGGCGACAGGCGCTTGCCATCGTTGGCGATGGCGGTATAGGCGCTTGCCAGTTGCAGCGGCGTCACGGCAACCCCGTAGCCGTAGGCCATCGCCGCCTGGGCACTGCGCGGCAGGTTGGTTGGCGACGGCAGGCTCCCGCTGTTCTCTCCCGGGAACCCGGTGCCGGGCGACTGCCCCAGGCCAAGCTCGCGATAGCGATTCCAGATCGCGTCCTTGGGCAGCTCCAGGGCAATGTGGGACATCCCGATGTTCGAGGAGTGGAGCAGAATCCCGGCCGGCGACAGTTTGCCGTAGTTACGAAAATCGCGAATGGTATAACCATCCACCCCCATCCAGCCGGGCGAAGTGTCGATGATGCTTTCCGGCGTGAACTTGTCGGAAGCGAGCGCCGCCGACATGGCGAGCGGCTTCATGACCGAGCCAGGCTCGATGGCGTCGGTGATAGCCTGATTGCGCAGGCCGCGGACATCCACGTCGCTGCGATTGTTGGGGTTGTAGGAAGGCAGGTTGGCCATCGCCAGTACTTCGCCGGTCCGCGCATCCAGCATCACCAGCGAACCGCCGTCGGCGTCATTCTTGCGAATCCCCGCCGCCAGTTCGCGATACGCCATGTACTGCAGGCGCAGATCGATCGACAGCGTCAGGTCACCGCCCGGCTTGGCCTCGTCGATCAGGTGCAGGTCGCGAACCAGATGACCCTTGCGATCCTTCAGCACGCGCCGCTTGCCCGGCTGGCCGGTCAGATAACGGTGGTAGGCCAGCGCGAGCCCTTCCTGCCCCTTGTCGTCGACGTTGGTCACCCCGACGAGCTGTGCCGCCACCTCTCCTGCCGGGTAATAGCGCTTGTACTCGTCGCGCGAGTAGACACCGGGCATCTGCAGATCGAGCGCCGGCTTGGCGGCGGCGGGCGTCAACTGACGGCGCAGATACATGAACTCGTGGTCGGAGTAGCGCGAGATGCGATCTGCCAGCTGGCCGGGATCCACCTTGAGCGCCTTTGCCAGCAATGTCTGCTGAATGGGGTCCTTCGGCAGTTCCTGAGGATTGGCCCACAGCGTGATCACCGGCGTCGAGATGGCCAGAGGATCACCGTTGCGGTCGCTGATCATGCCTCGATGGGCGCCGATGGTTTCGACGCGCAGGGTGCGCGCATCGCCCTGGTTCTGGAGAAAACTGCGGTCGATGACCTGAAGGTAGACCACCCGGCCGACGAGTGCGGATAGCGCGACCAGAATGACGAGAAGCATGAACCAGTAGCGTCCGGCCCCCAAGGGGGCATCCGGCCGGCGGCTCCTGGCTGTCGCGGCGCGTCTGGACGCACTCATGGATGAATCACCTTCACTTCATCGACGCTCGGGACACGCATGTTCAGGCGTTTGGTGGCCAACGACTCGATACGGGCGGGAGAAGACCAGGTACTCTCCTCGAGCAGCAGCCGTCCCCACTCCGTCTGCAGCGAATCTCGCTGGTTCTCGAGCTTCTGCAAGCGCGCGTACTGGACCCGGGTCAGATGAGAGGTGCTGATGATGGCCAGCGCCGTTATCAACAGCGCAATGATGACCACACCCAGCAGAGCGGAACGTGGATCCAGGCGTCGGGCGAATGGCCAGTTGCCCAATCCCAACCCACTGCGTCGTCCTTGAACGGCCATGTTGCTCCCTATTCCAGCTTCTCGGCGATGCGCATGACCGCGCTGCGCGCGCGAGGGTTGGCGTCGATCTCGCTATCGCTGGCACGCATCGCTTTGCCTACCGGCTTGAGCCGCTTGTGAAGTTGATCCTCGCGTACCGGCATGCCGCGGGGCAAGTGCGTATCGCCCCTGGACTGGTCACGGATGAACCGCTTGACCAGCCGGTCCTCCAGCGAATGAAAACTGATGACGACCAGGCGCCCCCCCACCTCCAGCGACTCCAGGGCGACGTCCAGCGCCCGGGTCAGCTGTCCCAGTTCATCGTTAAGGTGAATGCGAATGGCCTGGAACACGCGGGTCGCGGGGTGCTTCCCCTTCTCCCAGGCGGGATGAGCTGCCTTGACGATTTCGGCCAGCTGATGGGTACCGACGATCGGCGTCTCCTGACGCGCGGTGACGATGGCGCGTGCGATGCGCTTGGCGAAACGCTCTTCGCCGTAGGCCTTGAAGACCCGCGCCATCTCCTGGTCACCGGTGCGCGCGATCCACTCGGCGGCACCGATCCCGGAGGTCGGATCCATGCGCATGTCCAGCGGGCCGTCGCGTAGAAAGCTGAAACCCCGCGAGGGATCGTCCAGTTGGGGAGAGGAGACGCCCACATCGAGCAGGATACCGCTCAACCGCCCTGACGCACCGCACGCCTCGGCATGGCTATCCAGCTCGGCGAACACGCCGCGGCATACCGTCAAGCGCGGGTCGTCGATCTCGGCGGCAACGGCCAGCGCGGCGGGATCGCGGTCGATCGCGATCAGCCGCCCCCGGGCATCGAGCCGCGAGAGAATCGCCCGGGAGTGCCCGCCGCGCCCGAAGGTGCCATCGAGATAGATACCGGAGGGCGATTGCACGAGTGCGTCCACCGCCCCATCGAGCAACACGCTGGTGTGGCGAAAGTCGGAACGATTCGCCGCACCGCCTTGGGGTGCCTGTGGAGCGTTGTCGCGGTGCAGCATGCGTATCTCGGTGTTGAACGGCAAAGAATCGGAGAGGGAGTCGGCCGATAAGCCGGGTTCTGTCTAAGACAGTCATTCATCTAGGAAACGCGTCGCCACGTTTCTCGAGCAACCTACCCGGATCCAGCGCGGGCCGCGCCAAAGGATCCCTATTTGGTCTTGCTCCAGGTGGGGTTTACCGTGCCACGCACTGTTGCCAGGCGCGCGGTGCGCTCTTACCGCACCCTTTCACCCTTACCGGCAGCGAATCGCTGCTTAGGCGGTCTACTCTCTGCTGCACTAGCCGTCGGCTTGCGCCGCCCAGGCGTTACCTGGCACCTTGCCCTATGGAGCCCGGACTTTCCTCCCCCGGACATGCCGGCGGCGACTGTCTGGCCGACTCCCAAGCGCGCAAGAATAACAGCCCCCCGAGACCCTCTCAAGGCAGCATTGACGCGTCAGGCAAAAGCTTTTGCCGACCCCGCCAAACCGTCTCCCAATGCCGACACCGATTCAACGTCGGCGACAACGAAGCCAGCCTCCGGATCGTCGATACGGGATGGCGGCGCGTCATCCCTCCGACCTGATCGACAACGCCATCTGATACCAGTGCTTGCGCCGTCCGCCCAGCAGCCGGACAGCAATGGCCGCCGCACTCTTGACCGCCACTTCTTCCGCCAGCATCGCGCGAAGCAGCGCCTCGCCCTCGGCATCGTCGGCGGATGCCTCTTTCACCGGCGCCCCCGCCAGCATCACCACGAATTCGCCCCGCGCCTGATCGGGATCGGCATCCATGATCGCCAACAGCTCGTTCGCCGATCCCTCCAGCAGGGTCTCGAAGGTCTTGGTCAGCTCACGTGCCAGCACCACCTGGCGATCCCCGACCACGCTGGCGAGATCATCCAGCAGATCGCGAATCCGGTGGGGGGACTCGTAGAACACCCTGGTCTCTTCCCGCGAGGCACCGGCTTCCAGCCGCTTCCGGCGCGCCCCGGACTTGGCGGGCAAAAACCCCTCGACGGTGAACCTGTCCGTGGGCAGGC
>NZ_CEXLVS010000186.1:0-8163 GCF_982684285.1 Salinicola sp.
CCCGTAAACTGGAGCGCCAGCCCGGTCCTCTTTCGCCGATTTTTGCCTTGTCTGGCTATCGCTCGCCGATTTTTCAGACAGAGCTTAGCCAGGCGCCCGCGTGGTTGAATGGTCTGTGTGGGGTTTCCTCCCGGTGAGATCAGAACTGATAGGAAACGGTCGCGGTGACGTTACGCTCCGCGCCGAAGTAGCAATACTCGAGCGAGTTGCACGACGCCACGTACTCCTTGTCGAGCAGATTGCCAACGTTGACCCGGGCGCTGACCCCCTGCAGACCGACCTGGCTCAGGTCATAACCCACCGCGGCATCCACCAGGGTGTAGTCGGGCACCGTTTCGGTGTTGGCGCGATCGGCATAGACATCCGCGTAGTAGCGCACGCCCAGGCCGGCATCGAGCCCGTCGAGCGCACCGCGATCAAAGGCGTAGTGCCCCCACAGGCTGGCCTGGTGGCGCGGCGCATAGATGGCGTAGTTGCCGTCCTCTTCCGGGTCGTCGCTCTTGGTGTAGCGAATGTCGGTATAGCTGTAGCCGGCCTGCAGGCGGAAGTTGTCGGTCAGCCAGGTGCGGGCCTGTAGCTCGACGCCCTGGGAACGGATCTCGCCCACGGAGCGATAGGGGTCGCTGGGCTGCTCCTTGGTGGCCACGTTCTCCTGATTGATCCGGAACAGCGACAAGGTATAGAGATCGCGGCTTCCTGGGGGCTGGTACTTGAGTCCGGTCTCCCACTGCTCACCCTCCATGGGTTCCAGCAGATCGCCTTCCGCATCGACGAAACTGGTCGGCGTGAAGGCGGTGTTGTAGCTCAGGTAGGGCGCGAGGCCATTGTCGAACAGGTAGAGCGCGCCGACACGACCGCTGAACTGGGTGTCGTCGAGTGTGCTTTCGCTATCGGTGAGATGGTTCTTGTTCTTGATATCGACCCAGTCGTAGCGGCCGCCCAGGGTGAGGCGCCACTGATCGATCGCCATCTGATCCTGCAGGTAGATTCCGGTCTGGCTGAGTTCATGGCGCTCGTCGTTGGTGACGGCGATGTCTCCGATCGGCTCGGCACCGTAGCTCGGGTTGAAGGCATCGAGACTGGGGAAGGAGCCGTAGGTCCAGGTGACGTCATTCTTGCGCTTCTGATAATCCACGCCGACCAGCACGGTGTGGTCGATGAAACCGCTCTTGAGCTTCGCCTCCACCTGGTTATCGACGGTCCACGCCTGCAGCGACTCGCGTCCGCCGGAGTAGTAGCGGTTCAGTTCGTTGGAGTCCGGCGACACCCAGCCGAAGCCGTAGACCTGGTTCAGCTCGACGTCCGAGTTCAGGTAGCGCAGTTTCTGACGACCGGTGACGTTGTCGCTGAAGCGGTGCTCGAGGTTGTAGCCGAACATGCGCTGGGTGCGTTCGAACTTGTCGTAGTCGGCCTCGCCGTCGAAGAAGTCGTTGCTGATATGGCGGCCGTTGTGGCGGCTGACGGCGCCCTCGTAGGGCACGCCGGAGTGATAGCCGCCTTCCGGATCCTTCTGCAAGTAGGCCATCAGGGTGATGCTGGTGACGTCGGTGGCGTCCCAGGTGATCGAGGGCGCGATGGCGTAGCGCTCCTCTTCGACATGATCGAACTGGGTGTCCGTCTTGCTGCCGATGCCGACCAGGCGATAGGCGACGCGACGTTCGTCGTCCAGCGGGCCGGAGAAGTCGAACGCTGCGCTGCGCTGGCTATTGGTGCCGGTGCTGAAACGGAGCTCGTTGCGGTTCTCGAACAGCGGCTTCTTGCTGGTCAAGGCCACGAGACCACCGGGCGACGAGCGTCCGTAGAGCACCGAGGCCGGCCCCTTGACGATCTCGACGTTATCCAGGAACCACGGATCGATCACCATCGAGCTGTAGCCGTTGGCGTCGCCCATCACCTTGAGCCCGTCGAGATAGGTGTTGCTCAGGCTGCCGTCGGAGAACCCCCGCATGACCAGGTAGTCGTAACGATTGGAAGCCCCGACCTGGTTGGTATAGACCCCCGGCGTGTACTGCGCCGCTTCGCGCACCGTGCGCACGCCGCGTTCGTCCATCTCGGCGCGGTCGACGTTGGATACCGTCTGCGGCGTCTCGACGATGGGCGTCTCGGTCTTGGTCGCGGCCGACTGCCCGGTCACCGTGACGGTATCGAGGTTGGCGGTTTCAGCCGACGCCGTGGTGGCGACGGTGTTGTCGCCCGTCTGCTGGGCCCAGACGGGAAACGACAGGCAGGCGCAGGCCAGTGCACTTGCCGGATAGCGCAGAACATGATGCATGAACGACAGACTCCCCTTGAATGAAAATCGTTCTTATCCATGGATGTTGCCAATAAGAAGACGTAGGGGAGTCCGTTTTCTGAACCGCAATGACAATTATTTTCAAAAAAGAGAAGAACGATACGGCGAGGGCGGCGAGTGCCGGACGATCCGGGGAAGAGGGAAGAGGGAAGAGGGAAGAGGGAAGAGGAAAGAGGGAAGAGGAAAGGGCCGGCGTGTGCCGGCCCGGCCGCTCACCAGACGATGATGGCGATGATCACGATGGCGAACAGTGCCCACTTGATGGCGTAGTAGAGGGACTTGTTGCGCTTCTTGAGCGCCTTGCCCTGGCGCCGTACCGCGTAGATGTACTTGAAGGCGCGATTCAGCCCGCCGGTGCGGTCGCTGTCGTCGTTGGGCGAGCTGGCGGCGGCCATCACGGTACGCCCGAAGAAGTGGTTGAGACTGCGGGCCCAGCCATATTTCATCGGACGTTCGATATCGCAGAACAGGATGATACGGTTCTGCTCGGAGCCGTTCTCGGCGCGGTGCAGGTAGGTCTCGTCGAACATCACGGCCTCGCCGTCGCGCCAGCTGTACTTCTCGCCATCGACATCGATGTAGCAGCGATCGTCGTTGGGCGTGATCAGGCCCAGGTGATAGCGCAGGGAGCCGGCATACGGGTCCCGGTGCAGGGTCAGGTGACTGCCCGCCGGCAGCTCGGCGAACATCGCGGCCTTGACGTTGGGAATGCCTGCCAACAGCTGCGTGGTCCGCGGGCAGAGCTGCTCGGCCGAGGCGTGGCTCTCGCCGTACCACTTCAGGTAGAAGCGCTTCCAGCCGCGACGGAAGAAGGAGTTGAAACCGGCGTCGTCGTAGCGGGAAGAGGCCTTGATGTGATCCTGCAGCGCCATCGCCTCGTCGCGGATCGTCTCCCAGTTGCCGGTCAGGCGTTCGAGCTCCGGGTAGTTCCGCAGGTCGTGGTAGGGGCGATCCTTGTCGCGCCCGAACAGCGTCATCAGCGCATTGATCGGCGACATGAAGGTCGAGTGATCGGAGAGCTGGCGCAACGGCCTGTGACGCACGCGCCCGCGATAGTGCGTATAGAGCACGCTGGCGACGAAAAGTAGTATCAGTATCCACTTGATCATGGGATCGGGTTCCGCTGGCGAGCCGATCGCACTGGCGATCGCGCTTCAGTGAAATTAGTTTGGTCGCTCACGATTCTCGCGAGATCGCGATCAGCGTCAAGAGATAGTCGCCGATTTTCGCCACCTGCCCGGTCAACCGGGCACCGGCCCGCCACTCCGGCGACAGTGTCTCGAGCAGCTCGATCGCGACGGTTCCCCCGTCGGCGTCCCAGGCGGTGACCCGGGCATGGGGAAAGTAGAAACGTCGACGCACCAGCGGGTAGAGCGCCTTGAACAGGCTCTCCTTGAGCGAGAACGCCACGGTGAGGAACTCCCCCTGTCGCTCACCGGGCAGGTGGTCGAACCAGGCGCGTTCCGATGCCACCAGGATCTGGGGCGCCAGGCGGCGCGCACGTTCAGCGGTCATCTCCACCTCGGCGTCCAGGCCAATGCCGCGACACGCTTCCTGCCCGGCGACCACCGCCGCTGCCAGCCCCCGGCTGTGGGTGATCGAGCCGACGGTGCCCGCTGGCCAGCGGGGAAGCTGCTCGGCGTCCTGCGCCGGTGTCGCCAGCGACCCTGTCAGCTCGGCGAGCGCGTGGCGAGCGCTCAGGCGGCCGGCCAGGAACTCGGCCCGCCGCTTGGCCGCTGCCGTCGTCAGGCGATCCGGTAGCGAAAGGTGCCAGCCATCGAGGTCGGCTTCGCACAGCGCCCCGGTATCGAAACGCAGGGCACTGAATCTCGCCCAGGGCAATGCTTCGCGCCAGGGCCACTCGCTCAGTGGCGAGTGACACCCCGGCGGCAATTCAGTGACAGCGGCTTCGGATCCGGACATCGCTCAGCGATCGACCAGCACGGCATCCAGCTCGACCGGCACCTCGTCGCCAATCTGCTGGTATCCCATCAGCGAGAGAATCGAACGCACGGTCTGGTTCTTCATCAGTTCCCTGCCGTCCAGAGACACCGGTTCGGCATTGCGGGCGCGCACGACGTCGGCCGCCTCGCGGGTGAACCGCACCGGCAGCTTCTCCTGGCGCTGTTCGCCGTTGGAATCGGTACGGAGCGTCAGTATCTCGACCGTCGACTGGCCGACGGCCAGCGAGTTGATCCGTTCCGGAGGCAGGTGAGTGACGACCGTCACCAGGGTGGTGTTGGTGAGCGAGGACATCCACGGCGGCAGATCGCCGAGGCGATCCAGCACATCGGTCTGGTTGAGCCGAATGGGCAGCTTCAGCGTGCCGTCCGCGCTGATCTGGCCCTCCATGCGGCGCAGGGCGTGCTCGTGGGTGATCGACTCGCCCCCGCTGGTGATCTCGGTCACCGTGGCCGTGACGCGGGACTGAACGGGGTTGAGCTGCCACGCCGCCTGGGCCAGACCGCAGGACAGGGCCAGTCCGGCGGCCAGGCCGATACCCATGACGCAGCGAATGATCGGTTTCGGTGACATCGTGTCCTCCCTGGACATTCATGGCCTTCAATAGCGGCTGGCCTGTGCCGACCGCTTTGGTTATCATACGGCTCCCGCGTTTCAGGGCCTATAGCTCAGTTGGTTAGAGCAGGGGACTCATAATCCCTTGGTCGCAGGTTCGAGTCCTGCTGGGCCCACCAATGAAATCAGCGTCTTACGAATTTTACCTGGTGAGTCCCATAGTCCAAGGGTACAGTTTCGGTACAGTGCCGATCCTTCAGCCCCCTGGAGACTTTCATGGCCACCATCGTCAAGACCCCTGCCGGAAGCTGGAAAGCCGTCATCCGCAAGACCGGCTGGCCCACCACCGCCAAGACCTTCCGCACCAAGCGAGATGCCCAGGACTGGGCACGCCGCACCGAAGACGAAATGGTGCGTGGCGTCTATATCCAGCGCAGCGCTTCGGAGCGCATGACGCTCGAAGCAGCCCTCAAGCGCTACCTGGCCGACGTCACACCCACCAAGAAGCCCAGCACCCAAAAGAGCGAGCGCCACAAGGCCAGCACGCTGACTGAACACCTGGGCAAGTACTCCCTCGCGGCACTGACGCCGGAGCTGATTGCCAACTTCCGTGACACCCGCCTGAACAGCATTGGCCATCGTGGCCAGCCCATCAGCGCCAATACCGTACGTCTGGAGCTTGCTCTGCTCGGCCATCTCTACACCGTGGCCATCCAGGAATGGGGTCTGGGCCTGACCTACAACCCCGTCCAAAATATCCGCAAACCCAGCCCTGGAGAAGGGCGCGACCGGCGCCTGAGCGCCGACGAGGAGAAGCGCCTGTTCGCCGTGCTACGGCAGCACAGCAATCCCATGTTGGCCTGGATCGCCAGAATCGCCCTGGAGACGGGCATGCGCTCGTCGGAGATCCTGACCCTCACTCGCTCCCAGGTCGACGTAAAACGCCGTGTGGTGCGCCTCACCGACACCAAGAACAACGAAGCCCGCCTGGTACCGCTGACCCAGGTCGCCATAGAAGTGTTCAAGCAAGCGCTGAACAACCCGGTGCGTCCGTTGGACTGTAATTTGGTGTTCTTTGGTGAGCCTGGCAGGGACGGCAAGCGCGGTCCTTACGCCTATACCAAGCTCTGGAACCAGGCGAAGAAGCAGGCCAGGCTCAATGACTTCCGCTTCCATGACCTGCGCCATGAGGCCGTCAGTCGGTTGGTAGAGGCGGGGCTATCCGATCAGGAGGTCGCCGCGATCAGTGGGCACAAGTCAATGCAGATGCTGAGGCGGTATACCCATCTCAGGGCAGAGGATTTGGTGAAGAAGCTGGATGGTCTGCGTGACAGTTTTATTTAACTGTTTGATCTGTTCTAGCCAGTTGGAGATAAAGACAGGAAAGTCCTGAGTAAAATCAGAATAAACATGCGAGCTCTAGATGGTGATGATCGCTCTAGTGCTCATATTGTAACATGAGGCGATATTAAGCAAGGTGGTGGTTATGGATAAAGGAAGGCTGGAAAAATATTTATATGAAAATGTCGCTAGTGTGTTTTGGTCAGCTGTTCTTCTTATAGGTGGTGTGATTTTTGTAATTTATTACGCTCTTATAGGATACATGCCGGATTTTGATTTAAAGTCTTCGGTAACTATAACGGCGGCAGCTTCGGTCACCTCAATTGTGATCATCATAATGATGCTGATTATGATGGTTTTCGCTGGGTCGTTCTGGAGAGGGGTGTGGGAGTTCTTGGGGGATAATTCAGAACTTAAAAGGTACTGGCTAGAGGGTAGCGCTAGTTCTGGCTTTCGTAACCTGTTGATTTGGTTTTCTATTCCCCTGTTTACTGTTTATGTCAGTTTAGGGTTAAGCCTTTTTTTAGGGAATTGGTGTTGGATGTTAACCCTGGGTCTTGTTGCGTTGATGTATTTATTCTATCTATGCCTTTATAGTGGCTTTGGTGTGGTCAAGGGAGGTAAAGAGTTTGTTTTCTTAGTGGCTGCGACATTCTGCTCTGCTGTTTTTATCTTTTTTCCACTGTATCTGGTTTTCAGGCTGTCAGTCGTTGAGTTTGAAAGCATTAGTGATAGGTCATGGTTTTTGGGTTTTTTGTCAGCGATGTTTATTGTTTTTATAAATACTGCATCCGCTTCACCTCAGGGGGCTTCCTCTCCATACGCAAAAGAGTTTGTTCTAGGTCTTATGGCTATTGTTATGATATTCATATCCTTTGGGAGATTCGATAGGATTCCGTATGGTGTGATGGAAATATATAAATTTGGAAATATAGAAGCTTCTGAGTTGGTTCTTAAGAGGGAGGGATGCGAGCTTTTTAAGTCGCTTGAAATCAATGTGTTAGATAAAGATGGTGGTCTTTGTGTGGTTAAAGATGTGCTCATTCTCTCTAGGTTAGGGCGAGAAGCTTACTTGGAAGTCGACAGAGATGATTTAGAGTCATTAAAGCTGACACTATCGTCGTCATCTATTGCATCTTGGACTCTTCGGGAGAGTCAAGGCGATGAAAGCTGATGCTTGTATTTATGATTGTTAATGAACTGTAAGCAAAGGCGGTTGGCTTTCTTGGGTTTGTATGTAGTATGTTGTAGTAGTATACAACATACTACATCGATTGGAGGGTGATCATCCCTCAGTGACGCATAGGAAAAATTTAGCGGCTAAAGTTTCTTCTGCCTTTCTGGTGTGACCTCAGTGGTGCGCTACTCAATGCCATCCTCTCCTGCCTAGCATTCCTCATGCTGGACATGTTTTTCCATATGCATATGTGCCTGAAGGATTGTGGTTATAAAAAGTGCTCCTCAAGTGTCAATGAAATAAAATGCATTGACCAAGTCTCGTGCATAAGGTGATCGACTCAAGCTGTTTGTTGACACTTGAGGGGCAGGGTCGCTTTGGTTATTGTTCGAGTTTTATATGCGGGATTGGTGGTTCTTTTGTTTTACCTGAGGTGCTGATGGAAAAGTATAGATAAACTTTTAAGTTGGCGTATAGCTATACTTTTTTAACAACAAAATCAAAGTGTTGAAAGTTTTTTCAAGATGGCGTAAATATTGAAAGTGAAGTCTTGCTTTGCGTTATCTTGAGGTGTTTATGACAACCGAAGAACAGTTGCTTGAACGTTATGGACCACTGCTCTCCCTGACCGATTTATCGGAATTATTGAAGCGTAGTCCCGATGGTCTCCGAATATCTTTGCAGAGCCAGTCAGAGTTTTCAGTGAAATGGAATGCCGCCAAGAGGAAGGTTGGAAGGCGTGTCTATTTCCGTGCAACCGACGTTGCAGGGCTGATTGATGAAGCCTGAGAGACTAGAGCGGCAAAGTGAAGCGGATACGAAGGGGTAAGGCGTG
>NZ_CEXLVS010000187.1:0-8107 GCF_982684285.1 Salinicola sp.
ATGCAGCTTGTTGGTGGAGATGCCGATCTCCGCCCCGAGCCCGTATTCGAAACCGTCGGCGAAGCGCGTCGAGGCATTGACCATCACCGAACTGGAGTCCACCTCGCCAAGGAACCGCCGGGCGAGCGTCAGGTTCTCCGTCACGATGGCATCGGTATGCTGCGACCCATAGGTATTGATGTGATCGACGGCCTGGTCGAAATCATCCACGACCCGGATGGAGACGATCGGTGCCAGATACTCCGTCGACCAGTCCTCGGCCGTTGCCGCCACGGCATCGCCTATCCACTCACGCGTGCGCGCGCATACCCGCATCTCGACGCCCTTGTCGCGATAGATGGCCGCCACCCGCGGCAACGCCTCTGCCGCGATATCGGCATGGACGAGCAGCGTCTCCATGGTGTTGCAGGGCGAATAGCGCTGGGTCTTGGCGTTGTCCGCGATCGCCACCGCCTTGTCCAGATTCGCGGCAGCATCGATATAGACATGGCAGACCCCGTCGAGATGCTTGATGACCGGCACCGTCGCCTCGCTGGCGATGCGCGCGATCAACGACTTGCCGCCGCGCGGCACGATGACATCCACGAATCGCGGCATCGTGATCAGTTCGCCCACCGCCGCGCGATCCGTGGTCGCGACGATCTGCACGGCGGTGGCGGGCAGGCCGGCATCCGCCAGGCCCTGGCCTACGCATTCGGCGATCACGGCGTTGCTGGAGGCGGCCTCGGACCCGCCGCGAAGAATGCAGGCGTTGCCGGACTTCAGACACAGACTTGCCGCCTCCACGGTGACATTGGGGCGGGACTCGTAGATGATGCCGATCACGCCCAGGGGCACGCGCATCTGTCCGACCTGAATGCCGCTCGGCCGATAGCTCAGGCCGTCGATCTGACCGACGGGATCGGCAAGCGCGGCGACCTGGCGAACGCCGAGGATCATCGCATCGATCCGGGCGGGAGTCAGTGCCAGGCGATCCAGCAGCGCATCGCTCAGGCCGTTTTCGCGGGCGCGGGCCAGATCGTCCCGATTGGCCGACGCCAGCGCCGGTCTGGCGTCATCCAGGCGCGCCGCGATGGCCTCGAGCGCCGCGTTCTTCCGGCCGCTGTCGACACGCCTCAGTTCGGCACTCGCAACGCGTGCCTGCTGCCCCAACGCCCGCATGTATTCGGCGATATCCTCGACCCGTGGGGTCGCAGTCTGCTGCATGGTGTACTATCTCTTGTCAGTGGTAGTCCGCGACGAACGACCTTCGGCATCGAATCGGGAACGTCTCGACTGGCCGGGAAGCTTGACGCCGCAGGTACGATGAGGCCTTGTTCTTTTGTCATAGGCGCCGCACGATCATTCCCGGCACACATGATAGTGAGAGACGAGTCGCGCAAGCCATTCGCAATCGGTCCAATATAAGCCACCATGCAAAGCAAGTACAAAAGCCTCGGCTCCCGAATCCTACTATCGCTTCTCTCGCTGCTCGCCCTGCTGGCGGGCTGGCTGGCACAGGACGCCACACGCGTGGTCGCCTGGGCCGGGTGCATCGCGTTTGCCCTCTCGGCGGTTTACCCCTTGCGCCTCTCTCGCTGGCTCCCCATCACGATCGTCCTGCTGAGCGTCGCGCTGCTTGCCACCCATCACGCCAGCAGCCATATCTGGTTGTGGGCACTGCCGTTGTGCCTGCTGGGATCGCCGGGCAGGGCCGGGGTAGCCGCCAGCGTGCTGGTTTATGTCCTGAGCGTCGTCTACGTCGGCTGGACCCTGCCCCCGCCCACTGCCGTCGTCGCCAGCGTATCGCTGGCCATCGTCTGGCTTCTGTGCCTGGATCGACAGAAGGTATCCGCGACGGCACCGTCGGACGGCCAGTCGAACTGGTTTCTCCCGGCCGCCCAACTGGATGGCGGCATTCAGCGAGAGTTGAAACGGGCCGAGCGCGAGTCGTTGCATGCCGAGGTGACGGTTTTCGGCTGCGCTCGCTCTACGACAACGGACATGGCAGCACTCTGCCGCCGTCTTCAGGAAGCGCTGATGCCTTACGAACGCGCCTATCGCCTCAACGATTACGGCATTGCGGTGATCGTGGTGGCCACCAGCGCCGAGACGGCCAGACTGCGACGACAGCAGCTACGCCACGCCATTGCCCCGCACAAGGAGGTCTCCTCGACCCCCCTGACGGAGATCCGCGATCGCTTCGCGAATCGTCACGGCAAACGATCCTCCCCGGTTCCGGAGGTGCAGCCTTGGCATTGAGTCGATACAAGTTGATCGCGCAACTTCTCACGCTGGCACTCCTGCTGGGTCTTGCCCTGTGGGAACACCTGATGCGTCACTACGATCTGATACTGCCGCCCACCCTGATGGCCATCGCGCTGCTCGTCTCCATACCGCTGCAATACCTGGGCCGCCTGCGCCCCGCCATCACCGACCACATATTGCTGATCGGCGGACTGGTTCTTTGTATCCTGGAGGCCCCCAGCAGCGACAATCCCCTGTTGTGGCTGGGGCTGGCGATCACGCTCAGCTACCTGCTGCTGTCCGCCCTGCCGGCACTGCTGCTGACCGTGATTCTCGTCCCCGTGCTGCTGGCGTCGCTCGGCGAGGAGCACATGACGGCCATGAACCTGGTACTTGGCTGGTGGCTCTCTCTCACCGCGGCCACCCTGGCCCTGTCGTTGGGGGGCTCGTCCCGCGCGCTGCGTTTCATGCTGAGACCGTGGCGGGACGACAGGCGGCCTGCCGGTGAATTCATCACCCGAAACCTGGAAATGGAAGTGGCCAGAGCGTCCGCGCTCGACCGACCGCTGAGCGTGCTGGTACTGTACATTCCGCAGCTGGACCAGGCCGGAGATCAGTTCGGCGGCCACATGCGCGAAATCCTGTCGGCGAGCTTCAGCGAGGTGATTTCCGACAACAGCCGCCAGAGCGACCTGCTCGGCGAGCACCATGCCAATGTCTTCTGGCTCATTCTACCCAACGCCGGGGAACCCGGTGCCGTGGCAGCGGCCAAGCGGCTCTCGAGTGCCGTGACATCTGTCGCACACCCGGAGATCGGATCTCTGGAAAGCTTCAGTCGGGTGTGCACACTGCGCCCTCAAGAGAACGTCGAACGCTTTTCGCTACGCCTGGAAACCGCCGCCAACAAACTGCTGGAACCGCACGCTTGAATCTTACCCACTGGCTCTACTCTCTCGCTCCCCCTCCCGAGCTGCTGCTGGTCATCATATTCGTGGTGGCCCTGATCGAGTCACTCGCCGTCGTCGGTATCGTCGTCCCCGGCGTCGTGCTGCTGGGTGCGGCAGCCTCCATCGCCGGTCACGACGACGTTCCCCTCTGGACGATACTGATCGCCGGCATCCTGGGCGCCTTCGCCGGAGACAATCTCAGCTTCTGGCTGGGCCGCACGCAGCGCGCCCGCATTCCGCACTGGTGGCCGCTGTCACGCCATCCCCAGTGGCTGGAGCAAGGCCACGAGTTCTTCCGACGCTACGGCATCCTGTCCGTTGTGGTCGGCCGCTTTTTCGGCCCCGTTCGCCCGTTCATTCCCATGATCGCAGGCATGCTATCGATGCCGACGAAGCGTTTCACCCTCGTCAATTTCGTCTCCGCGATAGCGTGGGCGCCGGCTTACCTGCTACCCGGCTACCTGCTCGGCCGCTCCTGGGAGGAGTTGATGCAACTGCCTCCCGGCGCCGAGCGATGGCTGCTGGCACTGTCCGTCTCGCTGCTGGTACTGGCACTGCTGTTTTCGTGGATTCGCTATCAGCTCAGTGCCGAGGGTCGTTTGCACGCTTGGCTGGAGAGGCGCATGGCGGGCAACCGCCGACTGGCCAGAGGCTGGCACGCGCTGTGCTCGCCACCCCCGGCCAGCGAATTCCCGCTGGCGTCGCTGTCGCTGCTGGTGACCAGCCTGATCGCCCTGATCGCCTGGACGGCGTGGGTCCTGATGCACGATGGCCCGCTGCCCATGGACCAGCAGATCCACTCCCTCGCCGGCATGCTGCAGCGCAACTGGCTCATCGGCACCAGCGAGGTTCTCGCCAAGGTGGGCGACGCGCTGGGCATCGGCGTCCTGATGGCGCCCTGGCTCCTGTGGCTACTGTGGGCAAAGCGCTTCGCCGCGCTGCTGCATATCGCCGGCGCCCTGATTCTCGTCGCCGTCAGCAATACGGTCTTCAAATCCCTGGCGGGCCGAGCCCGCCCGGACACGCCGGATTACCTGACGGGGTCGATGTCCTATCCCAGCGCCCATACCTCGACGATCGTCGTCGTGGTCGGGCTGACCGCCGCCTTTGCGGCCCAGGTGATGCCGCAGCGCTATCGTGGGTACGCCTACTGGCTGGGCATCGTCGCGTGCGCTCCCATGGCCCTGTCCAGGCTCGTGATCGGCGTCCACTGGGCCAGTGACTTGATTGGCGGCGCCCTGCTGGGGCTGATCGTCTGCGCCCTGACACGCATCAGTTATCAGCATTTCCAGCGGCCCGAGCGCGGCATGCCGCCCTGGGCCTGGCTCTGTGCAGCCTCGCTGATACTGGAAATCCTGCGAGTCGTCCTCTTTGCCCCCGTCTAGGAGTCTGCCGCTCAATCGCCCCAGCGCGGCATCAGCGTCTGGGCGACATCCAGCTGGTTGAGAATGCGCGCCACCACGAAGTCGATCATCGCCTGGACGCTGTCGGGGCGATGATAGAAACCGGGAGCGGCCGGTAGTATCACGCCGCCCATGTTGGTCAACTTCAGCATGTTCTCCAGGTGGACGGCCGAGAGCGGCGTCTCCCTGGGAACCAGGATCAGTTTTCGCCGCTCCTTCAGCGCGACGTCGGCGGCGCGCTCGATCAGGTTGTTGCTGGCACCGCAGGCCACCGCGGATAGAGTGCCGGTCGAACACGGACAGATCACCAGCGCCTGCCAGTTACCGGATCCGGATGCCACAGGCGCCATCCAGTCTTCCCGTCCGAAGCAGCGGACCTGCCCCTCGCCGGCGTCGAACCGCGCCGTCAGATCCCGTGCCAGTCGATCCGGCTGGGCCGGCAGATCGATCTCGGTCTCGACGGCGATCACACGATGGGCCGCCTTGGAGACCAATACGTAGACCTCGTGCCCGGCGCCGATCAGGCATTCGATCAGGCGTAGCCCATACTGCACGCCGGAAGCGCCAGTGAGCGCCACCGCGATCGGCGCCCCGTATTGGCTAGAAGTCGCATCATCGCGAACTGCCATGCCGCACCTCCAGTGTCTGCAGTAGCTTGTCGTGGATACCGCCGAAGCCGCCATTGGACATGACCACGATCCGGTCGCCGGGTAGCGCCTGTTCGACGACGTGCTCGACGAGCGCGTCGAGATCGGTCTCGACACGACTGGCCGCATGCCCGGCAACCACTTCGGCCAGCGACCAGTCGAGCCCGGGGGGCTGATACCACCAGACGCTGTCGGCCAGCGCTACGCTGTCGGCCAGGCGTGCTCTCATACTGCCCTGACGCATGGTATTGGAACGGGGCTCGATCACCGCCAGCAGCCGCCCCCCATGCCGGTCGTGGTCCAGCCCCTCGAGCGTCAGCGCGATGGCCGTGGGATGATGGGCGAAATCGTCGAGGACCTGTATTCCGCCCACCTCGCCACGGACCTCCTGGCGCCGCCGGGGCGCGGCGAATGTCGCCAGCGCCCGGCAACCCTCGACCAGGGAGACGCCCAAGCGGCTGGCCGCGGCCAGGGCGGCGACGGCATTGGCCGCGTTGTGTCGGCCACTCATCCCCCAGCGGACGAAATGACTCTCGCCCCCCGAGACCACGGTGAAGGCGCGGCTGTCGTCCGGATCGAGCAGCAGTCGCCACTCGCTCCCGGCCAGTTGCCCGAAGCGTTGCACCGGCGTCCAGCAGCCCTGATCCAGCACCCGCTCCAGCGCTGGTTCGTCATCCGCGACCAGCAGCGAGCCATTACCCGGCACGGTGCGCACGAAGTGGTGAAACTGTCGCTCGATGGCCGCCAGATCGGGAAAGATATCGGCGTGATCGAACTCGAGATTGTTGAGAACGGCGATGTCCGGCCTGTAGTGGACGAATTTCGAACGCTTGTCGAAAAACGCCGTATCGTACTCGTCCGCCTCGACGACGAAAGGCGCACCGCCCCCGCCGAGCCGGGCGGAGAGGCCGAAATTGCGGAGCACTCCCCCGATCAGGAATCCCGGTTCGAGGCCCGCGCACTCCAGTATCCACGCCAGCAGGCTGGCGGTGGTGGTCTTGCCGTGGGTCCCGGCCACCGCCACCACCCGCCGCCCCGGCAACACCTGCTCGGCCAGCCACTGCGGCCCGGAAACATAGGGGAGCTTGGCATTCAGCAATGCCTCGATCTCCGGGTTGCCCCGGGAGAGCGCATTGCCGACGATGACCAGGTCGGGAGACGGCTGCAAATTGCCGGGGCGATAGCCCGCCGTCAGTTCGACGCCCATTTCCCGCAGCTGCAGGCTCATCGGCGGATAGACATTGGCATCCGACCCTGTCACGTGATGCCCCTGCATCTTGGCCAGGCGTGCCAGACTCCCCATGAAAGTCCCGCAGATCCCTATTACATGAACGTGCATTCGAACTCCCCCTCACATTAGCCGGCGAGCCTAGCATGGCCTCCCGGAGCGGGCCACTGGCCCCTCCCACGCTCCCCCGGGCACCGTGGCCGCCGTGAAGCCAGTCTCGTCGGATCAGCAAGCCGGCTCGAGGAAACCGGTCGCGCTGGTACCCGGCTCATCCCTCAGGCGCAGAAAATTGGTCGCCCCCCTCACTACCGCCTCGTATTAACAGGCATTCGCCTTTCGGCTATGCTGGGCCCGCATTCGTGCCCGGCCCCCGACAGGGAGATGTCACACGATTGGCCAGCCAGTTTCATCCTCTCGTGATGATTCAGGGTCGATCATTGCCAGCGCGAGATCGTCATCGAAGTCCGCACGGATGTGCGTCAGAGCACGCCGGGCCGACGACGTGAGACCAGCACAACCGAACCTCAGGAGATGAGAGCCGATATGGCCAAGCATAATGCGTTCTACGCCCAGTCCGGTGGCGTCACCGCCGTCATCAACGCCAGCGCCTGTGGCGTGATCGAAACCTGCCGCCGCCACTCGGATCGCATCGGCCATCTCTACGCGGGACACAACGGCATCATCGGCGCACTGCTGGAAGACCTGATCGATACCAACCAGGAGAGCGAAGAGGCGATCTCGGCACTGCGCCACACACCCGGCGGCGCATTCGGCTCCTGTCGCTACAAGCTCAAGTCCATCGAGACGCACCGCGCCGAGTACGAGCGCCTGATCGAGGTATTCAGGGCCCACGACATCCGCTACTTCTTCTACAACGGCGGTGGCGACAGCGCCGATACCTGCCTCAAGGTCTCCCAGCTGTCGGAGACGATGGGCTACCCGCTGACGGCCATCCACGTTCCCAAGACCGTCGACAACGACCTTCCCATCACCGACAACTCCCCCGGCTTCGGCAGTGTCGCCAAGTACGTCGCCACCTCGACGCGCGAAGCGGCGCTCGACATCGAGTCGATGTGCTCGACCTCCACCAAGGTCTTCATTCTCGAAGTGATGGGTCGGCATGCCGGCTGGATCGCCGCCGCCGGCGCCCTGTCAGGAGAATCCCCGGAACAGGCACCGCATCTGATCATCTTCCCGGAGATCGCGTTCGACCGGGCGAAGGTGATGGCGCGTATCGACGAGGCGGTCAAGCGTCACGGGTTCTGCGTGCTCGTGGTCTCCGAAGGCGCCCAGTACGCCGACGGAACTTTTCTCACCGATTCGGGCAGTACCGACGCCTTCGGTCACAAGCAGCTGGGTGGAGTCGCCCCCACCCTGGCCTCGATGGTCAAGGAAGATCTCGGCCACAAGTACCACTGGGCGGTGGCCGACTATCTGCAGCGGGCCGCTCGTCACATCGCCTCCAAGACCGATGTCGACCAGGCCTACGCCGTAGGCGAAGCCGCCGTCGAGCTTGCCTTGGCAGGCCAGAATTCGATGATGCCCGCCATCAAGCGTGTCTCCGACACCCCCTACGAATGGAAGATCGAGCCGGCCCCGCTGGCGGAGATCGCCAACCACGAGAAGTTCATGCCGCGGGACTACATCAGCGAGGAT